>URNF01000107.1 GCA_900549155.1 uncultured Oscillospiraceae bacterium
CGGCGGGTAAAGACCGCCACGAAAAAGCGCTTTGCATAGGCCGCCGGCAGACATTTTTTCGCCAGCGCCCCATAGCGGGGATCCTTTTCGAGCGTCGCCCGCAGCGGGAACAGCGCGCGCCACAGCGTGCGCAGCCGCGGGAATGCGTGGGACATCTGCTGCTCCACCTGTGCGGCGGCGGCATTTTGCTCGCGGGCGAAAAGACCGACGGACAGGATATAGGCGGCGACGGCGTCGGCATCCCCGTCGGACACCGTGACGGGCAGCGGCGAGGGAACGTCGAACCAGCGTGCGGTCAGCGCCAGCGCACCGGCGGCATAGTCGTAAAGTCCCAGGTCTTGCAGCTTTTCCGCCAGCGTCGGCGCGGCGGGGAAGTGCTGCAGAAACACCGCCAGATCCATGAACGTGCGGATGCCGGGACAGTCGGTCTGAAAATGCCGCATCTGATGCGACAAAAGATAAATGAAATGAAATTCCGGCTCGAAATCCCGACACAGCGGATCACCGGTCATGTACCGTTCGGCGTCGCCGAAATAGGCGGCAAGTGCCTTTGTGTCGTTGCTCGCATCGGGCAGCAGCGTGGGGTGAAATTCCAGATACAGCGGCGCTGCATGGACATAGATCACGGTGTCGTCCTCGTGCAGAAGCGTGACGTTTTCGGCGGCGAGCAGCGCTTTCAGCTGCGACAAAAAAGCGGGCGGCACAAAAAAGTCCGCGTCGCCGCACAGCCGCAGCTCCGGCACGGGATACAGCGCCTGCAGCACCGCGCCCTTGAGCAGCGCGTGCGGGATGCCTGCGGCGGCGAGCTTTCTGCGCCACGCTTCCAGCGGCGGCTGCGCCTTGGACAACTGAAACACCGTGCGATAGAAAAGGGCGGCAAGCTGCATCTGCCGCTTTTCGGGCAGGGCGGCATCATGCTGCAGCAGATAGCCGCAGACACCGGCGACTCCCTGCGCATGCGCGATCTCCAAAAGGCGGTCGAGATCGATGCCCACCGGCAGCGGGGGCGCGGGCGCTTTTTTCAGAAAGGCGCGCAAAAGCGCCATGAGATATTGCTGTTCCGTGCCGTCACCCCCCTAATTACAAAGTTTATATTACCACAGTCGGCGCGACTTGTCCAGTATCCCTTGACAAAAGCAAAATATACGCCTACAATTATATATGAGAGGAAATGCCGTGTGGTTTTCCACTCTTTTTTTGTCTTTGGAGAAACCGTTGACACAAGAGGAGGAAAATCATGAAGCAAAAAACACTGGATTTCTTTGTGGATGAGCAATTCATCCGCGCACCGCACCACAAGGTGGTCGCCGATTCGCGCGGCTATCTGACGGCGCGGTTCTCGTTCGGGGATGCGTGGCGGGGACTGACCAAAACCGCCGTGTTTCTCGGAGCGGACGGCAGGACATATCATGTGCTGCTGACCGATGATGCCTGTGAGGTGCCGCCGCAGGTGCTGCGCCCGACACAGTTTTTCGTGTCGGTTTTCGGCGGCGATCGACTGACCACCGATCGCGTCGCCGTTGAGGTGGCGGCATCCGGCTTTGCCGCGGGCATCACGCCGCCGCCCACCACGCCGGACATCTACAGTCAGCTCACCGCCGTGTTTGCCGAAAAGCAGCAGACGGCGACGGCGGCAGCGGACAGGGCAGAGGAAAAGGCGGCTGCTGCAGCAGCCGCCGGCAGCGCGGCGCAGGATGCCCTGACGAAAGCAAACACTGCCGCCGTCACAGCAGCGGTATCCGCCGACAGTGCGGAGTCCCATGCCAGGGCGTCCACCTTTTTTGCGGAGCAGAGCACGGGCAGTGCCGACGACGCCAAGGCGGCGAAAGAGGCGGCAGAGACCGCTGCGACGGCTGCTGCAGAGGATGCTGCCGCTGCGGTGAACAGTGCGACTGCCGCCGAGCAAAGCGCCACTGCCGCCGGGCAGAGTGCTGCCGCCGCAGCAGCATCAGCCGCTGCTGTTTCTGCGGCGATCAGACCGTGGGTAAAGGCGGCGCAGGGAACGCTGACAGCAGACGGGAGCATCACAAAAGCGCACACGAAAAGCTTTGATGCATTTGATCTGCAGATCAGCACGCTGGACGTTCCCGCGGAGAGCCTGAAAGCCGGGACGATCGTTTTGTGGGCAAACAGCAACACAGCGGGCGGGAACAAGAGCGTGAGTGTGCGCCTTGTGACGCTGACCGCCGATCTGGCTTCCCGCACGCTGCGCGTGCGCGGGGAGCTGGAAAACGGCGTGTGGGAAGTGCGCGCATACGACAAAAGAAAAAACTGGTCGGGTGTGACCGAGATGGTGAACACTTTGGCAAACGATGCGACGGAGCTGACCGATCCGCTGTATCAGCTGAGTGTTTCGATCTATGGCGGCGACATGCCTGCGGGAACAGCCTATACGCTGTTTGTGCGGGAAGCGGCAGAACAGTGACACAAGAGCGGAGAGTGCCGAAAGGCGCTCTCCGCTTTTGCTTTTTTATGCAAAAATGTGGGAAATGCATCTTGAAATTTGCTCGGATATGGTATATACTATACAAAGAAAATCTTATTTGTTCGTAAGATTTATGCATTTTTCTACAAAATCCGAAAGGGGTTCTATCCATGAAAGCATTTTCCGCCAAAAAAATCCGCAATGTCGCCTTCGTCGGTCACGCCGGAGCGGGGAAGACCTCGCTTGCAGAAGCGTGCTGGTATCTGAGCGGGGAAGCGGAACGCCTGGGCAAGGTTGCCGACGGCAACACGGTCTGTGACTTCGATCCCGAGGAGATCCGCCGCAAGGCGTCGGTTTCCACGGCGATTTTGCCGCTTTTGTGGAAGGACATCAAGATCAATCTGCTCGACACGCCGGGACTGTTTGATTTCTCCGGCGGACGGCAGGAAGGCATCCGCGCGGCGGGCAGTGCCGTCGTTGTGCTGTCGGGCAAGTCGGGCGTCACCGTCGGCGCGGAAAAGGGCTTCAAGGCGGCGCAGCAGAAGAAGATCGCGACCATGTTCTTTGTCAATAAGCTGGACAGCGAGCACGCGGATTTCTATAAGGTGTTTGAACAGCTCAAAACGAAGTTCGGTCCCATGGTGTGCCCGATCGTGGTGCCGGTGATGGAAGAGCACAAGGTCAAGTGCTATGTGAATTTGCTGGAATACCGCGCGTATACATATGCCGACGGCAAGGCGACGCAGGTGCCGCTGCCGGACATGGGGCATCGCCTGGAGGGACTGCGCACCGCCATCTGTGAGGCGGTCGCGGAGACCAGCGAGGAGCTGATGGAAAAATATTTCTCCGGCGAGGAATTCACGCCGGATGAGCTGATCACGGGGCTTGCTTCCGGCGTGCGCCGCGGCGAGATCGCTCCCGTTTTCTGCGGCTCGGCGCTGACGCTTGCGGGCGTGGATCAGCTGCTCAACGGACTGATGTGGCTTGCCCCGTGGGCGGAAACGGTCGCGGGCGAGATCGGCGAAACGCCGGACGGCGAGCCGGTCGACATCCATGTGGACGAAAATGCCCCTACCGCCGCGATCGTGTTCAAGACGGTCGTCGATCCGTTTGTGGGAAAGCTCTTGTATTTCAAGGTGGTGCGCGGCAAGGTCACTGCCGATTCAACGCTGTATAATCCGCGCACGGGCGAAAACGAAAAGATCGGCAAGGTACTGCTGGTGCGCGGTAAAAAGCAGACGGAGGTGCCGTTTGTGGGCGCGGGCGACATCGGTGCGGTCGCGAAGCTCGCGGGCACCGGCACGGGCGATACGCTGTGCGATCCCGCCGCTCCCGTCATTCTGCCGCCCATCACGTTTGAGGCGCCCTGCCTGTCCATGGCGGTGACGGCGAAGAAAAAAGGCGAGGAAGACAAGGTCGCACAGGGTATGGCGCGGCTCATGGAAGAGGACCCCACCATGCGGTATTACACCGACCCGCAAACGCACGAGTCGATCCTGTCCGGTCTCGGCGAGCAGCATCTTGACGTTATCACCTCGCGCCTGCGCGCGAAGTTCGGCGTGGAAGTGACGCTGTCTCCCGCCCGCGTGCCCTACCGCGAGACCATTCGCAAGACGGTCAAGGTGCAGGGCAGACATAAAAAGCAGTCGGGCGGCCACGGCCAGTTCGGCGATGTGTGGATCGAATTTTCGCCCTGCGACAGCGATGGGCTGGTGTTTGAGGAGACCGTGTTCGGCGGCGCTGTGCCGAAGAACTATTTCCCCGCTGTCGAAAAGGGACTTTTGGAGAGCGCGCGGCACGGCACGCTTGCCGGTTTCCCGATGGTGGGTGTGAAAGCGACGCTGGTCGACGGCTCGTATCATCCGGTCGACTCCTCGGAAATGGCGTTCAAGACCGCCGCCGCCCTTGCGTTCAAGGCGGGCATCCCGCAGGCGTCGCCTGTACTGCTGGAGCCGATCGGCACGCTCAACGCCTTTGTGCCGAACGACACGACCGGCGACATCATGGGCGAGATCAACCGTCGCCGCGGCAGAGTGCTCGGCATGGAGCCTGCCGACGACGGGCTGACCTGCATCGTCGCCGAGGTGCCGATGGCGGAGATGTCGGATTTTGCCACGCTGCTGCGCTCCTCGACGCAGGGCAGGGGCTATTTCACGCTGGAATTTGCCCGCTATGAGCAGGCGCCCGACGCGGTGACGCAAAAAGTCTGCGCGGAGTATAAAGCGGAAGAATAATACAGAAAGTGTAAGCGGCGACCAAACGGTCGCCGCTTACACTAAGAGGTGTTGACATGATCAAGCTGTGTGTTTTGGAGCTTTTGGAGCAACGCGGGAGAACGAAATATTGGCTGTATAAGCAGCTGGGCATGAGCTATCAGAACTTCAGCAATATGGTGAACAACCGTACAAAATCCATACGGTATGAGAACATCGAAACCATCTGCCGCCTGCTTGACTGCACGCCGAATGATCTGTTTCTGATCGACGATAATTGATGGGGAACGAACAAATCAAAGAAAAAGTGAGCCGTTCTGTTGCAGTTCTGCTTATAGCAGAACTGCAGCAGTCGGCTCACTGAAGTTTGAGGGTAAGACCCTCTGCGTCGGAAAAGTCATGCATGTGGCAACCGTTCGGGTTTCCACACTTTTATTATAGAGATAATTTAGAAAAAAGTCAAGAGATTTTCGCTTTGGCGGCAAAACCTCTTGACTTTTGTTTTGTGCGGGGCGGCGCCCTGTCATGACGGAGCGGCATGCGGCATACATTTCCCATAGTGGGGGTGAGCGTGTGGCGGCGGATGTCGGCATTGTGATCGTGTATATTCTGGTGCTGGTCGGCATGGGGCTTTTCGGCGGCAGAAAGGTGAAGGGCGCGGACGATTTCGCGGCGGCGGACAAAAAATACGGCGCACCGGTCATTTTTGCGTCGCTGGCGGCGTCCTATGTCGGCGGCGGGTTTTCGGTCGGCAACGCCGCTGCGGCGTTTGAGAACGGCATCGGCATGACGGCGGCGCTTTTGGGGTTCGGCGTTGTGACCGTGCTTGTCGGGAAATATATCGCGCCCGGCGTGCGGCGGTTCGCGGGGGTCAGCTCCACGGGCGGCATCGCCGCTGCCGCCTATGGCAAGGGAGCGGGCGTGCTCACGGGGCTTTGCGGCTTTCTTTGCTGCGCGGGCGTGGTGGGCGCACAGATGGAAGGCATGGGCGTGACGCTGCACACGCTGCTCGGCGTGTCGCCGACGGTGGGGGTGCTCATCGGGTGCGGCGTGGTGCTGCTCTATTCCACGATCGGCGGCATGGGGGCGGTCATCGCCGCCGACATGGTGCAGTTTTTCCTGTTGGCGCTCGGCATGCCGCTGCTGCTGTTTGCCGCGCTGTCGCGCGCGGGCGGTGTCGGCGCGGTGCTTGCGGCAACGCCGCCGTCGTTTTTCGACCCCTTGAACGGGCGGTCGGGCGCGGCGTTTTTGTCACTGCTTCTGACAATGGCGCTCGGCGAAGCGCTTGTCCCGCCGTATACCCAGCGGCTGCTCATCGGCAAGGATCTGCGCGCCGCGTCCCGTGGGACGGTGGCGGCGGGGGTTTTTGCCGTGCCGTTTTTCCTCATCACGGGACTCATCGGGCTCACGGCAAGAGCACTCGCCGTGACCGACAATGCGGCGGACGCCATGCCGCAGCTCATTCTGACGGTGCTGCCCGTCGGCGTGCGGGGGCTTGTGATGGCGGCGATGGTGTCCATTCTGCTGTCTGCCGCCGACGGATTTCTGAACGGTGCGGCGGTGAGCCTTGTGCAGGACGTGATCGCGCCGCTGTGTCCGACGCTTTCCGACAAACGGCAGCTGTTCCTTTTGCGGGTCGTGAACTTTCTCACGGGCGGTGCCGCCATGGCGGCGGCACTGCTGCTGCCGGACGTGTTCGGTATCCTGACGGCGGCATATGCCTGCTGGGCGCCGCTCATGGTCGTGCCGCTGGCAGCGGCGCTGCTCGGCGTGCGGGCGGACGGGCGCACATTTTTTGCCGCTGTTTTTGTGGGCGGGGCGACGGCTGTTTTGTGGCGGGCAATCGGCAGCCCGCTTGCGGTCACCGGTGCGACGGTCGGAACGCTTGCCAATTTCCTCACATTCTCCCTCGGCGCGCGCCGCTGCCGCAGAGGACGGCAGGAGCTGCGGCTGCGGGTGAAATAAAAAAGGGTTGCAATTTTCGGCGCGGTATGCTACAATAGCGACGTCATAAAGGGGAGTAGTCGGCGAGAGATCGCGTCCTTTGCGTCAATCACGGCACGTTTCGTGCCCGCTTCGGACTGAAACGACAAGACTTTTATCGGACATTTTGCGTCCGATGAAGGTCTTTTTTTATTCCCCCAAATCAGGAGGTATCATTGTATGCTGGAGCTTTTCGCAAACGTGGGCAACCTCACCTGGCAGCACGTGGTGATGTGGGTGATCGGCGCGGCGCTCATCTGGCTTGCCATCAAAAAGGACATGGAGCCGTCGCTGCTGTTGCCGCTCGGATTCGGCACGATCCTTGTCAATCTGCCGCTGTCGGGCGCGGTGACGCAGATCTATGACGGCGTGGAAGAGGTCGGTGCGCTCGACGTGCTGTTCGGCGCGGGCATCGCCAACGAGCTTTTCCCGCTGTTGCTGTTCATCGGCATCGGCGCGATGATCGATTTCGGTCCGCTTCTGTCCAATCCGAAGCTGATGCTGTTCGGTGCGGCGGCGCAATTCGGCATCTTCTTCACGCTCAGCATGGCGACGCTGCTCGGCTTTGATCTCAAAAACGCCGCGTCTATCGCCATCATCGGCGCGGCGGACGGCCC
>URNF01000108.1 GCA_900549155.1 uncultured Oscillospiraceae bacterium
TAGCCGATCATGGCAGAGCCGAGAAAGTTCATGATGCGGTTGACGATGGACATACCCGCCACTGCCGCATCGCCGTAGATGCCGGTCATGCTGTTGAGACACACGCCCGCCACGCTGGCAAAGCCCTGTCGGAAAAGAGAGGGCGAGCCGCCGAGGAATATTTCCTTATAATAGGCGGCGCACGGCGTAAACCGCAAAAGCGACATGCGGATGTTTCCCCGCCTGCCGCAGACCGACAAGAGAATGACAAAACTGCAGATCTGTCCAATCAGTGTGGACAGCGCCGCGCCGCTCACACCCATATCACAGACAAACATGAAAAGCGGGTCGAGAATGACATTCAGAATGCCGCCGACGGTGATGCCGATCATGGCAAAGTTGGCGCTGCCCTGAAAGCGCAGCTGGTTATTAAGCGTCAGCGAAGCAGTCATGAACGGTACACCGAGCAGGATATACCGCAGATATTCCTTTGTGTACGGCAGGATGGTCGGCGTTGAGCCGAGCAGCATTGCCAGCGGTTCCAAAAATATGAACCCCAAAACAGCGATCAGCACCCCGAACAGAAACGAGGAGCAAAAGCCGGTCGCCGCCATTTTTTCCGCTTCCTCTACATTTTGGCGACCGAGCATGCGCGATATGTAGTTGCCCGAACCGTGCCCGAAGAAAAAGCCGCACGCCTGTATGATCGCCATGAGTGAAAAGGCAACGCCGATCGCGCCCGTGGCGCTGTTGTTGATGCGCCCTGCGAAAAAGGTGTCCGCCATGTTATAAAATGACGTGATGAGCATGCTGGCGATGGTCGGCACAGACAGGCGCAAAACCAGCTTTTCCACGGGATCCTCGGTCAGATGCCGAAATTTTTTCTCGATCTGTGCATCGCTCAACCCTCTCTCGCCCCTTTCGGTCAGGTATCCTGTTTGGCAGTCATTTCCTGCCACCGCGCTCTCGACAGATAGGAAAAATGCACCGTCCGCACATCCCCCATCAGCTCGCAGGGGACGTTTTCCTCTGTGTGATGAAAGAGAAAGCCGCACTTTTCCTGCACGCGTTTTGATTTTTCGTTTCCGTCATAATATCCGCACCACAGTCCCGTGCAGCCAAGCTCCGTGAAGGCGCGCCTTTGCAGCGCCCGCACGGCTTCCGGTATATAGCCGTTCCCCCAAAAGGGGACACCGATCCAATAGCCGATCTCCATTTCCGTGTCGGCGATGACGGTATGCGACAGCGCCGGTTTCATCAGACCGATGCTGCCGATCGCCGCCCCGTCGTCTTTCAGGCACACGGCATAGGTTTCGGGAACGGACAGCACCTGCTTTATAATATCTACGCTGTTTTCCACGCTCGTATGTATCGGCCAACCCGCGATCGGTCCGACAGCGGGATCTTTCGCATAGGTGTAAAGGCTCTCCGCGTCGCTCACCCTCCACGGACGGAGCGTGAGTCTTTTTGTTTCGATAACCATTCTTACTCTCTTTCCAACAAACAAACCGACTCCACGTGCATCGTGCCCGGGAAAAGATCGACAGGCGTCACGCGTTTTGTCCCGTATCCGCGCTCTGCAAAGCGCGCAAGATCACGCGAAAGCGTTGCGGGATCGCAGGAGACATACACCACGCGCCGCGGCTGCATGGCGCACACCGTTTCAACCAGCGCCTCGTCGCAGCCCTTGCGCGGCGGATCCAGGATCACCACGTCTGGGCAAACCCCTTCCGCTTTCAGCGTCTCTGCCGCCTTTGCGGCATCAGTGCAAAGAAACCGCGCATTTTCGATCCCGTTTTGCCGCGCATTTTCCCGCGCATCCGCAATGGCGGGGGCGACAATGTCGGCGCCGATGAGCAGCCTTGCCTTGTGCGCCATCGTCAGCCCGATCGTACCGGTGCCGCAATAGAGATCAAGGAGCACTTCGTTTCCGGTAAGCCCTGCTTCTTTTTGCGCCAAAAGATACAGCCGTTCTGCCTGTGTGCGGTTCACCTGATAAAACGAGCGCGGCGACAGCTTGAAGTGCAGCCCGCAAAGCTCGTCTGTGATGTATCCCTTGCCGCTGACCGTGTATTCTTCATCGCCCAATATCACGTTTGTGCGTGCGCGGTTGATGTTGACGACCAGCGTGCAAAAGCCCTCGATCTTCTGTGTCAGAGCAGCGGAAAGTGCCTGTAAAGCGGGCAGCTTGCCGGTCGCCGCGACCAGACACACCATCACCTCGCCCGTTTTTTCGCCGTAGCGGATATAGATGTGCCGCAGCGTGCCGCTTCCCGTTTGCTCGTCATACGGCACAACGCCGTTTTTCGTCGCCCATTCCAGCACGACGCGCACAACATCCGCGAAAAAAGCGGGATGCAGGCAGCAGTCCGCCTGTGCGATCACCCTGTGGCTGCGCGCGGCATAAAACCCGGCTATGGGCTTGCCGTCCGCCGCTGCAACGGGATATTGCGCCTTGTTGCGATAGCGGTCGGGTGTTTTTGCACCGAGGATGTCTTGCGGTGCGACCGACAGCCCGCCGATACGCTGCAGAGCGTCGGCAACCTTTTGCTGTTTATACCGCAGCTCCGCTTCATAGGAAACATGGCGCCACACACAGCCGCCGCATTTTTCATACACGGGGCAGGTGCGTCCGTCCGCACCGCAGCGGTCGGCAGACGCCGTCACAAGCTCCAGCATACGCCCATAGGCGAAGCGCTTTTCCGTTTTTTGTACACGGCAGGAAATGGTGTCGCCGACCGCCGTGTACGGCACAAAGACCGCCATGCCGTCATATCGTCCGACGCCGTTTCCCTCACCGGTCACGCCGGTGATCGTCAGCGGTATGATCTCATTTTTCGAAAGCATTTGCATATATCCTCATTTTCAGCCGAAAAGCCTGTCAAACGACAGGCTTTTCAAAATTATTTTGTAGCAACTGTTGTCAGCAGATCATATCCGACTGCTGTGTCACCGTAGTATACCCACACATTGGGGTAGTTCGGTAAGGTGACGCGCGTCACCAGCGTGCGCTGTCCGACGGTGGCATCTCCTTTGACATCCACCGTCACCTGCAGATCCGATGCCTTGATGCGGCTGATAACATTGGACGGTCCGCAAACGGTGATATTGCTCAGCGTTTTTTCCATGAGCGAAACCGAAACCCCTGCGGGACAGTTGGCAAATGTGGTGTTGCTGTCGGTCAGCTGCACCGACAGGTTCTTTGAACGAACGGCGCCGAGATTGAATTTTGCTGTGATCTCCTGCACGCCGCCGAGAATTTTCAGCGAATCCGGCACTGTCAGTGCCAGCTTCTGATGCAGATTGTTCGGCGACAGATGGTCAAAGTCAAAGGTGCACAGGGTTGTGAGCTGTTCTTCAAAGCTGTCGATCACCGGCTGTGTGCCCCACAGTTCCAGATAAGACGGCGAGAAGGTGACAAGATTTTGCGCAGACGCATAAGCGGTCGGCGCATTCGTCAGCCGATAGGACAGCGTCACCTTGCGATAGAACAGCACCGGCACCGTGACGCGCACGCTGGCGTTTTCACTGTTCATGCTGCAATTTTTCAGCTCCGCCGTGTTGCCGTTGATGTCCACAGCCTTGAGCGTGGCGTCAAACACCCGCGTTTCGGAAAGCTGCGCCTCATCCTCCACGACCGCGACCACACCGGCAATTTCGTCCAACTCGGTTTTCGGGCCGCTGATGCGGATGGATTTGTCTTCCATCGCATCACTGGAGACGACCGGTGTGCCGAGCTGATACTTCGCCGTGTCGGCGGAGGTGATCCCGTTGATCTGCGCCGTAACTTCAATGAGTTTTTCCGTCCATATGTCACAGGTGATGCTGGCAGCCGAAGGGTCAACGGACATGATCTCATAATCCGTCAGCTTTCCGTTTTTGGTTGCCTTCACCGTCAGATCGGAATATGTGCCGGGAGAAATGACCGAGGTGGTGTCGGCGGTGAGGAGAATATCCTGCGCCGTCAGCTGTTCCACGACGGAGCGGCGACCGTATACCTTCACGGAAGCGGTCATGTTCTGCCCGTCCACGATGCGCATACCGAGCGTGTCAGCGGCGTAATCACCGAGGGTGACCGTCACGGGAACGCCGCTGATAGTGCGTTCTTGCTCATTGCTCGGTCCGTATACGACCACAGCCCAGATCACCACGGCAATGACCAGCGAAAAGATCATCACCAAACGGTCATTATGCAAAAAACGGTTCAGAGAAAACTTGTTGTTCATTTCTTTCTCCTCCCCCGCAGCTTTGAGCGCTTTTGCGTCGCATCATTCTCGGCAGAGACAAGCTCGTTGCTCAATTTCAGACGCAGCGATTCCGGCGTGAAATCCCGCTCCAAATTGCCGTTGATGGCGACGGAGATGTTGCCGGTCTCCTCCGAAACGATCACAACGACCGCGTCGGAATTTTCGCTCATGCCGACACCGGCTCTGTGCCGTGTGCCGAGCTCGCGGCTGATGCGCTGATCGGACAGCGGCAAAATGCAGCCTGCGGCATACACCTTGCCGTCGCGAATGATCATGGCGCCGTCGTGCAGCGGCGCTTTGTTGAAGAAAATGTTGCCGATGAGCTCGCCTGTCGGCTCGGCGTTCACCACCGTGCCGGTGTTGATGATCTCACCGAGCTTTGTGTTGCGTTCAAACACGATGAGCGCGCCCATTTTCAGCTGCTGCAGCGTGCGCACGCCGGCGGAAACTGCGGAAATGGCACGGTTGATCTGCTGCGTTTGCCGCTCCTTCTGTTCGCCGGAAAATATCCCGACAAGCGCGGGCAGACCGGAACGGGAGTTCGCGGTCTTTTCCAGCATGCGCCGCAGCTCCGGCTGAAAAATGACCACCAGCACCAAAAGGCCGTTGTCAAACAGCAGCTGCAGAATATACTTCACCGTGACAAAATGGCAAAGCCAGGAAAGCAGATACGCGACGACCAGCAGGAAAATGCCCTTAATCAGCTGCTCGGCACGGGAATCGCGGATCATGCGAATGACATAGTAAATGATCAGCGCGACCAGCAGAATGTCCAGGGTGTCTGTGATCCAATGGTAGGAAGAAAAGAAACCGACGACCGCATGCCATACCGTCTGAAAAAACTCCGTCATTGCATTTCCCCCTTCCGAAAAATATACAATGACATTATACCATTCTTCCCTCAGCTTTGCAACGCTTTTTGCGCAGTTTGTCGCAGAATTTTTATAACCCTCTGCGTCTCCTCGTCCGTCGTGAACACGCACGGCGCCAGACGCACCGTTCCGCCGTCCTGCGTGCCCATTTTCAGGTGTGCCAGCGGTGCACAGTGCAGTCCCGCACGCACCGCAACCCCCGCTTCGTTCAAAAGCGCCGCCGTTTTTTCGCTGGGAACGCCCTGCACGTTATAGGACAGCACGGGAACAAAGTGCGTTTCTGTGGGATATGGGGTGTAAAGCTGTATGCCTTGCATACTTTGCAATGCGCGATACACCGCGCCGATGTGCACAAGCTCCCTTTCGTGTATATGCTGTATTCCGACCGTTTTCACAAACTGCATCCCTGCATACAGTCCGCAGATGCCCGCCGTGTTCGGCGTGCCGCTTTCAAGGTGATCCGGCAGATCGTCCGGCTGTCGCGGATCCATGGAACGACTGCCCGTGCCGCCCTCAATGAACGACGGCAGCGGGTATCTGCCGGAGGTGATGAGCATACCCGTTCCCATCGGTCCGTACAGTCCCTTGTGACCGGCAATGCACAGAAAATCAATGTTGTCCCGCGCCATATCGATGGGCAGAACGCCCGCCGACTGTGCGGCATCCACGACAAACGGAATGCGGTGTTCCCGCGCGATCGCACCGATCTGACGGATGGGCTGAATGCCGCCGAACACATTGGACGCATGCGAGCAGATGATCAGTCGCGTTTCGGCGGTGATGGCTTTTTCAAATTGCCGCACTGTCTCGGCAGGATCTTCAAAGCATACGCGCGCCGCGGTATAGGTCACCTGCTTTTGCATGGAAAGCGCGTGCAGCGGACGCACCACGGCGTTATGCTCCACGTCCGAGATGACGGCGTTACCGCCGTTTGCGAGAATGCCTTTGACGACCATGTTCATCGCCATGGTGCAGTTGAGCGTGAATATCACGTTTTCCGGACTGTCCGCGCCGAAAAGCTCTGCTGCCGTCTCACGACAGCGAAACACCGCTTCCGACGTGGCATATGCCATGGCGTGCCCGCCCCTGCCGGGGTTTGCACCGTACTGCATGAGCGCCTGCGCCATCGCCTTTCTGACAGCATACGGCTTCGGAAAGGTCGTTGCCGCATTATCCCAATAAAACACCCGCCGTTCCCCCTATCTGCTTTCTTCCCGTGTCACGCGGACGCGGTTTTTCTGTAACACTCGCTGTGCGTGCATACCGTCCTGCATAACGGAAATACTGTAGCTGCAGCCCGCAGAGGCGTTCATATCGGTATTACGGCTCACATATGCCTGGATGCCCGCAGCGGCAAGCACCTCTTTGCCGCGCATTGCCGCCGTGATCGTCGGAACATAAAAGTTTCTGCCGTCCATCCTTGTCCCTCCCTCGCGTGCAGTTACTCTATACACAGTATATGCGGCGCGCCGCCTTTCGGTACGCACGCAAATTTTCCACTTGACGGAGAGACATTTTCGCTATACAATAAAGGCAGAGATCAGAGGATAGGAGAATGGAAGATGGAAGAATACGGACCGGATCTGGTATCCGTCATTGACGATGAAGGAAACCAGCATCAATTTGAAATACTGGACGCCATCGAAACCGACGAGAGCCGCTATGTTGCGCTGACACCGGTGCACGACGATCCGCAGGAAGCGGTCGAGGACGACGGCGAGCTGATCGTTTTGGAAGTCGTGAACGAAAACGGCGAGGATCTTTTGGTGCCGATCGAGGACGACGACACCTTTGATGAGATCGCCGGCATCTTCGAGGAACGCCTTTCCGATCTTTATGAGATCGACGGTGCAGACGAAGACAGGGAAGAAAATTGACCGTATCCTGCTGTGCGCGCGGACCTGTGTCCTTTAACCCTACTACAAATTTTACTAAGGAAGCCCGGCTCCGATGCCGGACGGCAGACCTCCCCGCCTTGCGGGACGAAGGGAGCCTGAACACATTGGGCGGCTACCACCTGCTGTTTCGGTAGCAGGTTATTCGGACACTTTACGACACGGCGGGAGAACTGAGTCACAACCTCCGGCTAAGCCGGAGGCTTGAATAAGCCCTAGAAGGGCATTCTA
>URNF01000109.1 GCA_900549155.1 uncultured Oscillospiraceae bacterium
GCCTTTGTCGATTTTGAACCATATGTCCTTTAAGGTTGGGTTATAAACAACACTGCCGTCGGCACTGTGGACAAGACTGCGGTAAGCGGTCACATAATCGTATATTTCCATGTTTGTCGCATACCACACGTCGTCGTGCCCCGCCGTTTTTTCGCAAAAGCGCTCGATGCGCTCCCAGTTGTTGTTTTCCGAGAACTCAAAGCTGTGCCCCCACACATAGAAAAGCAGCGGATCGCGCCCGTGCGCGCCCTCATCGGGCTGCGCCGCAAAAAATGTGTCGGCAAGGTCAAACAGCCGCTCGTGGTTGTGATGACAGGTCGGGTGCAGCTCCAGAAAATTTTCCGGCAGCGAAAACCGCTCGGTGGAGCGCGTGGTGCGGGCATAAGCGATGCCCGCCGTCTTCAAAAGCGCGATCGTCTCGGCGTTATAATCGCCATAAGGGTAAGCCATACCGCACACGATGCCGTCGGTCAGCGCTTCCAGCCGCCGTCTGTCCTCTGTGATCTCATACACAAGGCGCGGCGCGGTCAGGCGGGTGGGAAACGGATGGGTCAGCATGTGGCAGGCAAGCTCCTGCCCTGCGGGGAGATACAGATCTTTAATCTCCTGCTCCGTCAGATACCATCCCGTCGTGCCGTACAAGCCGGAATTGAGGTTGAACGTGCCGTGCATCCCGTATTTTTTGAAGATCTCCACAAGGGGCAGATCCTCGCGCGGACCGTCGTCATAGCTGAACGTCAGCGCCTTTGCCTTTCCGCCGGGGAACCGCATAAAATCCGTCATGCTTCTTCCTCCAAATCCTTCTCATGCAGCCGCACACCGTTTTCACAAAGCGCCGCCTGCAGCGTTTCCACGTCAAGTGCCGCAAAATCGTCGGTCATCGCGGCAGCGGTGCCCGCCGCCTCACCGGTCACGGCACAGCAGGGAATGACCCGCATGATGTCCCACATCGGCTCGGTGACCGAGGTGCATCTGCCCGCCGTGATGAGATTTTTGACCGTTTTGCTGTACAGTGACGAAAACGGCACCTCAAACACCGGTCCGCGCCGCCGCCAGTCCGACACCATGCCAATGCTGTCGGCAACAAAGGTGTGCGGGCGGTCATCGCCCAGCACCGTCTCGCCGACGATGTGACGTGTCATGCGCACCTGCGGTGTGGTGGGCAGGGTGGCGATCTGCGCCGTCGCATCCTTTTCCTGCGCCCGCAGCACGTCGGAAAGCGCCGTCGCATGGGACATCACGGTCATGTCGGTCAGCTCCGCCGCCGTCAGTCCCAAAAAGCGCCGTTTTGACAGCTTTTGCACCTTTTGCCCGTTTTTCTGCTCATCCGGCACATCGCAGCAGCCGAGCATCCGCCGCACATAGCCGTCCGCTCCCGCACGGTAATACCACGCAGCAAGCAGGTTGCCCTGTTTGAATGTCTCGGTCGGCGCTCCCGCAAAGTGTGCAATGTCCGCATCGCCCGTCGCGTCGATCACGCTGCCGACGGCAAATGCTTTTCTGCCGTCCTTTTCCTCAACGATAACCGCGGTGATGCGCCCCGCATCGGTCGCCACCGCTGCCGCGTGCGCGCCGTACAGGATATGCACGCCCGCCTTTTGCAGCGCCTGCTCCGCAAGGATGGCGAACACCTGCGGGTTGAAATCCGCTTCAAAGCGCGCGTCCTTTTCGGTCTTTTTGCCGTCCTTCAGCCAGGCGTCGCGGATGCCGCAGCCCGCCGCAGGAACGGACACCGACAGACGCAAAAGCTCCTCGGCGATGCCGAAGCTCACCTGCCGCCCATAGCCGTCGCACAGCGGAAGATAGATGGTGACGATCCCTGCCGTGGCAAGACCGCCGAGCATATATTGCTTTTCAAGCAGCAAAACGCACTTTCCCGCCCTTGCGGCAGCAAGCGCCGCCGCGATGCCGGCAACGCCGCCGCCCGCGACCAGCACATCAAAGCGATCGACAAGCGGTGTGCGCAGCGTTTCCGTAATTTCCATTTCCTACAACCCTTCCCTGTTAATACTGGATACCGTCGGATTTCGGCAAGATCAGCAGGTTTTTCGGCGTTCTGCCGTATGGATTTCAATCTCCCGGTTCAAAGCTTCTCTGAAACCGAGCAGCTTGTCTGCAGAGCCGGCAGCAGTATGAAAATCCACCTTGCCGTAATACAGAGATAAAAAGTCCATTGTCTTCCTGCGACCGATCAGTTTTTCAAGCGCCAAAAGAGCCCGCATATCGTTGAGACCCTCATAAAACACCTTCTGTCGAATCGACTGTAAGCAGCTGCCATCATTTTCGGGATATACAAAATAGGAGGTTCCGGGATTTCCGCCGTCAAAGAAACAGGTTTCGACCTTCGGATCGAAAACACCCTGGCTCAACACATCATAATAGTAGTTATATCCCCAATGTAAAAAGCCCTTGATCTTATATGCGTAAAGCTGTATTCCCAGCATACGGTTGCGTTCACTGGAGCAGTTGAGCTTGCTGTTGCTCATTCCGTCGCTGCAATGCGCTCCTGTATTATACGCCCAAAGATTGGAACATCTGCCGAAAAACTCTTGAATATTGTCGACGCTGACGATGGGCGTAGTGACCGTACCGTCCTCATAAAATCTGTAATTCCACAACGCATCACCGCACATTTGGTCCTTCAGAAAATCTTTTACGATATTCCTTGCCTTTGTATAATCCTTTTTCATCTCCTCCCTGGGTTCGTCAGATACATGGAACAGCATTTTACCTTTCAGCCCCTGCGCATCAAGGAATGCCAAAAGCTCCGGGAGATACGCTCTCAGAAAGCGGGCATACTTTTTGCCGGAAGCCTTCGTTTCCCAGCCAAAAATCCGCCGATACTTTCCGTTTACCGTAGCCATTATCTTAGGTGCCGCCTTGGCACCGCACTGGGTAAACAGATGCGAATGCTCGAAATAGGTGAAACCGGCTCTACGGCTTTCGTCGATAAAGCGTTTGAGCAACGAGAAATCAAACCTGTATTCGCCGTCGATCACCTCAACACCGATAAGCTGAGCCGTCCTGCGCTCGTGACCGACGGGTGTGTCAAGCGGTGGTGTAAAGCACGGTGTCAAAATCATGTTCTGACCGTTTTTTGCCGCTGCGGCGGCAAAGTTTCGATATATTTCCCAAAAACGTTCGGAAAACATTTCAACATTATAAATATCACAAAGGCAATCGCAGTGAAGCCAGCGGGTGTAAATCAGCTTTTGCAAGGGAAGCCTGGCATTGATGACCTCCACTGTAAGTTCACATTCGCCCGACACCGTACCGTCGCGGCGGGAAAGCATTTCAATCCGAATGGCGTGTTTCCCGGGTGCAACTGTTTTTTCATCCTCGTTTACCGTAAACCATAAAACCTTCCATGATCCTCTTGCGGCAGCCAATTGAACGCGCTCGTTGTCAAAATAAAGATGATTCCACGCGGCGTCCCCCTTAATCTCTATCTTCGGTTTTGCAGCCTTGGGATACAGTATATCGTATATGAGACCCGGACGGTAAATGTCCGTCAAATTGGCTTCAAGCGGTTCGGGGACATTTACAGCACCCTCGCTGTAAAGTGAAATAGGGAGGTCCGTGGTGATCTTTAGGTTAAACGGTCTGTCCGGCAAACCGTCGCCGACATATTTATATGCCACCTGAAACGAAAGCGGTTCGTTTTTAAGGCAGGAAAAAACGGTTTTTTCCTCTCCCTCGGGACTCTGTTCCGGCAACACTTTTGAAAGGGAACTTAAGACCACCGCTTTAATCTTTTTCGACATTTCGAATCCTCCTTTTTACCACTCTGTAAAATTTTTCATGACCGCTCTGCAAGGATCGCGGGCACATGTGAAGAATATCATTTTAATAATCATTAGTCAAGAAAAAATTCAAGCTTTCCGACAAAATGCATTTACGGCATTCAGCAACCTTATATTGCATTAAGTCCGACATCTTACCTATTGCAATTTGTGCTGACTTTTGGTATACTATGTGAGTGAAATAAACAGGAGGGATGCATCATGCGCGAAATGACAGCCTGCTTTACAGGCCACCGCTCTGTCCCGCTCATGCAGCGGGCGGGGATTCGGAAAAAGCTGGAAAAGACGGTGCGGGAGCTGATCGCGCAGGGGTATCGCTATTTCGGTGCGGGAGGTGCTTTGGGCTTTGACACGATGGCAGCGGACGCTGTTTTGCGGCTGCGCCGCGAGTTCCCCGACATCAAGCTCATCCTCGTTTTGCCCTGCAAAACGCAGGCGGATCGCTGGAGCGCGCGTGACCGCGAAATTTATGAAAAGCAAAAGGCAGCGGCGGACAAGGTGGTGTATGTCGCCGAGCAGTATTATAACGGCTGCATGCTGGTGCGCAATCGGCGTCTGGTGGACAACAGCAGCGTCTGCGTCGCCTATCAGACGCACGCGGGCGGCGGCACCGCCTATACCGTGGAATATGCCAGGCAATCCGGCGTGCCGATTATTCCCATAGCTTAACGCAAAACCGCATCTGCACTCAAAATAAGTGCAGATGCGGTTTTATTCATACAGCGCATAGATATATTTTGACGGCGAAACGCCGACGACACTTTTGAACGCGATGGAAAAATATTTTTCGTCCCGAAAGCCGCTTTGCAGCGCAACCTCTCTGACGCTGTATCCGCCGACCGAAAGATAGGTGCACGCCGTTTTGATGCGGTGCTTTTGCAGATATTCCTTCGGGGACATGCCCTCATAGCGGGCAAACAGTCTGCGCAGATACACCGCGCTTACGTTGAGGCTGTCCGCAATGTCCGTCACGGTCAGCTCCGCATTCCCGCAATTCTCTTTGATATATCGTTTGGCGCGGTCGACATAGTCGTTATGATCCGCGCCGTTTTTGTTATATTCATTGTAGATGTCCGCAAAAAGCCGATAGACCCGCGACAGTGACCGCATATAGTTATCGGGCTTTTCGGTGTCCCACTTTTCATAGATGTTCAGAAAGCAGCGGTACATATCGTCAAAATTCTCGGTCACGAACGTTTCGACGCGGTCTCCCGCTGCAGCATAGTCAAAATGAATGACGATCAGCTCATCGTGTCCCGCCACACGCCGATAGTCCACCCCTGCGGGCACGAACGTGATGCTGCCGTCGTGCATATGCACAGTCTGCCCCTCGCTTTCGATCACCGCGTCGCTCCTTGTGCGAAAGGAAAGCGCGGAGAAATTGCGGTCGCGGTTGAACATATCAATAGCCTCATTGTGAAACCGCAAAACATCCCGCAAAACAAACGTCGGGCTTTTGTCGGCAAATATCATACGATCACGCCCCTATCGGCATCATAGCACGTTTGTTTCGTTTTTTCAACCTTTTGTATTGCTCACACGGTTTACAACGATCATTTTTCTTTATACAATACAGGTAGAAACCTATATTGCGCAAAGGAGAATGCTATATGACGGAGTATCAGCGGGAAGTGCTGCGGTGTATCGATCTTGAGGAGATCGGGATGGCGGACGTTGCGAAAACCAACACCGAAAAATATCGCAAGGGGGCTTTCGCCGTCACCGTTGTCGGCGCCGACGGCGCGCCGCTCAAAGGCGCAAAGCTCCGCTTTGATCTGAAAAACCACGATTTCAAGTTCGGCAGCACGACATTTCTTGCCGACACCATCACGAAGCCGCAAGAAGCAAGGCTGTATCGAGAGCGGTTTGCAAAGCTGTTCAATCAGGGCGTTGTCGCTTTCTATTGGCGCGACGACGAGCCGACCGAGGGGCACTGCCGCTTCAAAAAGGACAGCCCCTATATCTACCGCCGCCCGCCGGCAGACACGGCGCTGGAATTTTGCAAGGACGTGGGCGCACAGCCCAAGGGGCACAACCTCATTTGGCAAAACGACGCCATCGGCATCCCGGACTGGGCAAAGGACGACCAGGAGCATCTGAAAAGCGCGCTGATAAAGCGCATTCGCAAGATCGCAGAAGAATACGGCGACAAGATCCCTGTGTGGGATGTCACCAACGAGTGCACGGGTTTTTATAACCACCATATGCCGCAAGGCTACGACACGCTCGCCTGGCTGCTTGCCACAAAGCTCATGTCCGACAACCATCTGATCCTCAACGACTATGCCTGCTTTTTTGACGATTTTCGCGGTCCGTTCTCCGCTTTGTATCTCCAGGCGCAAAAGCTCATGGCGCAGGGCGCAAAGATCGACGCCGTCGGCATGCAATATCACCTGTTCGAGGACAAGGCGGGGCTTTTGAACAAAGCGCGGCACAGCAATATGCTCAACGCGCGCCACATCTATCATGTGTTGGACACCTATGCAACGCTCGGCACCGCGATGCATGTTTCCGAGGTCACCGTGCCGTCCCACGAGGGATCGGCGGAAGGTCTCGAGCTGCAGGCACGCATGGTGGAAAACCTCTATCGGCTGTGGTTCTCGCACCCTGCCGTCGGTTCGATCGTTTGGTGGAATTTGGCGGACGGCTTTGCTTTCCGCCATCCGTCGGATCCGAACTGGAACGAAAATGCCTACGGCGGCGGTCTTTTGCGCCACGACCTGTCGGCAAAGCCCGCCTATGATGTGCTCGACCGTCTCATCAACACCGAATGGCACACCGATGAAAAGACCGAAACGGGCGAAAACGGCTTTGCGTCCTTCTCCGGATTTTACGGCACCTACACCGTCACCGTATCACACGGCGGCAAAGAGACGCACGCGACCGTTCACTTTGAAAAAGGAAAAACAAATTATACGATAACCGTATGAGGGTATGGTTTCCACGCAGAATGACATTTTCAGATTTCCGGGTCCCGACGTTTACGCGCGTCGGGGCTCGTTTTGCAATAAAAATCCCGTTGCCGCAAAAGCGACAACGGGATCTGTCATTTTTATTCGCCGGTGATGCCGGAACGTTCCACGCTTTCCACAAACTGCTTTTGCAGAATGAGGTACAGAATAACGGTCGGCAGGATGGACAGCAACGTGCCCGCCAGCTGCAACGCCTCGTTGGTCTTGTTGACCACGTCCGCAGCGCCGCCGTTCTCACTGCTGGCGGCAGAATCGCCGTACAGCTGCGAGAACATCTGGTTGAACTCCTGCAGACGCTTCGGCAGCGTCTTGATGTTCGAGGAGAACAGGCTGAGGTCGGTGGTCTCATTCCAATACCACACAAAGCTGAACAGCAGGCACAAAACAATGGCGCCGCTTGCCGCAGGCATCGCGATCTTGTAATAGATCTTGAACTTTCCT
>URNF01000110.1 GCA_900549155.1 uncultured Oscillospiraceae bacterium
GCGGCACAGGCGGGCACACCGCAGCCGCCGCAGGATGTCGGCTACGGTGAGATCGACGCAAAGGCGTTTTCTTTCTCTGTCGCGGGCGAGCTGACGGTCGAAAGCGGCAAGACCGATGTGTGGCTGACAAATCCCGCAAAAAACACGGTTTGGCTGAAGGTACGCATTTTGGATGAGCAGGACGCGGTTCTCGGCGAGAGCGGGCTCATCCGCCCCGGGGAATATGTGCAGGCGGTAAAACTGGACACTGTGCCGCGCAGCACCGCAAATGTTTCGCTGAAGATCATGGCATATGAACCGGAAACCTACTACAGTGCCGGTTCGGCAAGGCTGAAAACCGTTCTGACGGTTGCATAAAGGAGAGAAACGGAATGAAAAGGATCGCTATGATGCTGGCGGTGATATGGCTGCTGTCTCTGCCGCTGACTGCGTTTGCGGCGGCATATGAAGCGACGGCGGTGCCCGGCGGGAAGAGCGTCGAGGTATACGGCATCCGCAAGAGCAGCAAAAGCTATTATGAGATCGTGATCGGCGCCGACGGTATAGACACGGTGACGCTGCCGAGCGGCGTGACCGTCAGCGGGAAAAGCGACAGCGCGGAAGACGTCGGACTGCGCGTGATCATCATTCCGGTGACCGCCGACGAAGAAGCGGCGGCATATGCCTGGATGACCGATGCCGCAAAGGACATCGGGAAAGACCCGACGGCATATTATCTCGCGTTCTATCGGGAGAACAACACCCCCGCACAGCCGCAGGGCAAGGTCACGATTACGGTCACACAAAAGGGCGCTGTCGATCTTTACTATATGGACGGCGACGCAAAAAAGGCGGTGCTTTCCCACACCGCCGCAGCGGACACCGTCAGCTTTGAAATGCAAAAAACGGGCTACTATCTCACGGCAAAGGCAAAAGCACTGCCGCAGCCGACGCCCGACAGCCCGCAGACAGGCGACGCGGTGCGCGTCGAGACCTATCTGCTGCTTGCGGCGGTGAGCATGCCTCTCCTGCTTTTTCTGCGCAAAAGAGCAAAAGGAAACGGCGGGTCTGTCTGATCCGCACGGAAAGGAGACTGCGGATATGGATCTGTTTGAAAAAATACGCGATCTGCTTTCATGCAGATACATATCGGATATTCGCTGCGGGAATAATTTGGTATCGGCAAAAAAGGCTGTCGCTCTGCTCGATCTGGACGTCTATCCGCTTTCGGAGCTGAAAGACATGGCGCACTATCTCTACGGCGGAGACTATACGGACATGAGCAGGAATGAAACGGTCTTTTTCCTGAAAAACTACGGTGTGAGAGGTGATAAACGGCAAACTGCATCCTGAAAACCGCATTTTTTCACTGACTAATGGAGGTATTACGAATGAAATTGAAACAAAAAATGCTTTGCCTGGTGCTTTCTCTCTGCCTGTTGGCGGCTTGTCTGCCGCTGGCGGCAGCGGCGGAGGACGCGACGCCGCAGGGCGTTTGGACAGACTATGCCGCGACGACGTTTGCGGGCGGCACGGGCACGAAGAACGACCCTTACCAAATCGCGACCGCACAGCAGCTGGCGCTGCTTGCAAAGGACGTCAACGGCGGCAACCCCGATGTGAAGCACAGCGGCGAGTATTTTGTCCTGACGGCGGACATCGACCTTTCCGATCATGTCTGGAAGCCGCTTGGGTATGAAAGCTACAGCTCCGGCGGCGGTTCCTCGCAGTCGTTTTGCAGCTATTTTGACGGAAACGGCAAAAAGATCGTCGGACTGTATGTGGATGAACGTGTCGGCGATAAATGGGGCAAAAACCGCAATGCGGGTCTTTTCGGCTGCATTTCCGCCGTCGGCACCGAACCAACCATCAAAAACCTGATCATCGAAAACGGCACGGTCCTCGCGGGCGACGGCAGCACGGATGCTTCCTATGCCGCCGGTCTGCTTGTCGGCAGCATCACCATCACGGGCGGCAGCAATGTGGAATATGCAGTGATTGAAAACTGCACCGTATCCGGAACGGTCTCCTCGGCAATGTATGCGGGCGGTCTTGTGGGCAGTGCCAACTATACGCATCTCACGAATTGCCGCGCCGACGTCAAGGTGAACGGCGTTTGTGTCAGCGGCGGTTTTATCGGCGGCGCGTTTATATCGACACTGACGGACTGCATTGCCACGGGCAAGGTCAGCGGCGGATGGGCGACCGGCGGCTTTGCGGGTGAATTCTACAAAAAGGTCGAGGCGAAGCATTGCGCGGCGTTTGGCAGCGTGGAAGCAAACGACTGGAACATCGGCGGCTTTGTCGGCTACACCGAGGAGGACGTGACCGTCGAAAACAGCATTGCCATGGGCGATGTCACGAGCACGCTCATCCCGAACTACAACCCGAAGGCGGGCGGCTTTGTCGGCACGGCACTGAACGGGGTCAAGCTGGAAAAGTGCCACGCAGCGGGCAAGATCACCACTGCGAGCTCGGGCAATATCGGCGGCATGATCGCCGTCGGTGACGGCAGCAGCGCGGCGGACTGCTCATTTGACAACGAAAAGAACACAGAGCTTGCCGCTGTCGGCAATGCTGTGTCCGGCACGTATGCCGTTGCTGCGCAGGAAACGGCAGCTGTGCTGGCGAGCATCTGCGTTGACTACTACGGCGGGCATGACATGAAGGCGTCGGCGGCGAAGGCACCGACCTGCACCGAGGACGGTCATGAAGCGGGCGCAGAATGTGCACGCTGCGGCCACCGTGAGGGCTTTGCGGTCGTGAAAGCCACCGGGCATACCGGCGGCACGGCTACCTGCAAGGAAAAGGCGATCTGTGAGAACTGCAACACGCCCTACGGTGCGCTTGACCCGCACAACCATGCTGCTCTTGTGAAGACCGAGGCGAAAGCGGCGACCGCACAGGCGGAGGGCAACATTGCCTATTGGCACTGTGCGGATTGCGACAAGTATTTCTCGGATGCAGCAGCAACAACGGAGATCCAAAAGGCGGACACCGTGACGGCAAAGCTGCAGCCCGCGTCGAATGGCGACAAGGGTGAAGATCCGAAGTCACCCGAGACCGGCGACAATGTCGATCCGATGCGGTTTGTCATGCTGCTGCTTGTCAGCGGCGGCGCGGTGATCGTTGCGGCTTGCGGTAGAAAAAGACGGGAAACGGTATAAAGGATTTCCCCGCTATCTCAAAATCACACAAAACGCGCCCCGATTTTCGGGGCGCGTTTTTCCGTGCTGGACAGGACAACGGATTTCGTGTATACTGACGGTGGAAAGGGCGGCAAAGGAAACGGGGGTATCACATGATAAGAGGCATTTCTTTTACGGCAGACGGGCACATCGGCGACATTGTGCACGGCGTTCTGGAAGCGATCGCGGCGCCACGCTATTATTGGCACATTGTCCCGTCGCAGACCGAGGCGATGGACAGTGCGTTTGAAAATGACCTCTTTGAGAACGAATATTGCGACGGGACGGCGCTTTTGCACAGCAACTTTCACGACAGCATCATCGTCTTTCTGAAGCTGGAAGCCTATGAAACAGAATGTCCTGCAAAAGACCTGCCGACCTACGTAGAGTTTGCGGAAAGCGACTGTCAGATATTGCTGCTGATAAACGACTGCAAATATGCGGAGATATATGCCAAAAGCCCGCAGGCTTTGAAAAAAGCGGAAAGCTATCTTCGAAAAGCTCCGTGCAGCGATATTTTGATCATAACCGATGAAAACGACAAACGCACAAAACTGGATGTGCTGTAGCGCCCATGGCAGGAAAGGAGACACGGAATGGATGCGGACATGCATGAACAGCTGGTATACCTGATGAGACACATGGCATACGACATTGCCGATCTGGTGGAAAAGGTTTTGCACGATGACGAAAAGGATCCCGATTATTCCGCAGTCACCGCCGTTAATATGCTGACCTGTTACATACACGTCATGCGCCGATTGGGCGAGGAAGTGCCGTATGCAAATGCAAAGGAGTATTTTGCATACAGTCGGAGAAGCCCGGAGGAATACCGCCGCTTCATCGAAAGCGCCCGGAAAGAGTCGGCATACTACCATGGCAGGATTTTTGACGAAGCAAAGAAAAACATCGGCATTTGACGCAGCACTCATAAACAAAAAATCGCAGAAAATACGACACCCCACCTGTCAGACACCGTCTGACAGGTGGGGTGATTTGCTATGCATCTTCGCTTTTTGCAGCGGCAAGTGCACGATAGGTGGCAAGTGAGCGCGAGAAAAACGGCGTATTCTCGTTTTCTTCCTGCACCCACAGCAGATAGTCTCTGAGCGGCTCGTTTATCGCCGCGTCGTCATAAGCGAGAAGCGGCAGCACATGCGGCGCCGCGTCGGCGGAAAGGTTGTAGAGATAGTCCACATCAAAGGTCTCAAGCGCACCCGTCTCATAGGCATGCACATTATACTTTGTAATCACACCGTCGGGATTGCCGAAGCACAAAAGAGCAGCAAAGGTGATGCACACGGCAAAAATGCAGCGCCCGACGGGCAGGCGGGGCAGGATGAGATAAACCGTGACAAACACCAGGCAGATTGCCAAAAAGAGCATGAAGAGCCCCGTCAGCATGCGCAGCTTTGTCAGACCGAAGCTGCCGATATACAGGAGCATTTTGCGCTCTGCGGTTGCAACCAGCAGCAGGGTGAACAGCGTGAGCAGCAGCCCGCAGATGCGCACACCGCGCGGCGCTTTCCCATCCTTCTTTTCGGACAGATACTGTATCAGCAGCAACACGCCTGCATTGATACATGTGATGACACAAAGCTCAAAAAAACCTCTGCGCGCAAAGGCGGCAACCGTGTAATCCTCCGGAAGATAGGAGCGGAACGCGGAAAAATAATAGGGAAGCTGGGTGCAGAAAAACACGGCATATAACAAAAGCAGCGGGATAACCGCGGTGCAGAGAACCACCGTCGGCACATGGTGCGTGGGCGCGGACGGCTCGGGAAACGGCCTTTCCCCCTGATGCCGACAGCCATAGAACAGCCCGAAGAAATACGGGAAGAACAGGGCGGTGAAGCCGAGACGGCGGAACGCGCCCCAGAATGTGCCGAATATGTCTGCGGAAAGGCTTTCCAAAGCCGTCTGCATCATGCTGCCGAAAACGGAGTCCGCAGAGGTGAGCAGCAGGGCGACAACGCCTGTAAGCGGCAGCGCGACGGCAAGCCCGATCAAAACCCGCAAAAGCGTTTTCTGTGCGGGCAGACGCTTGAAGCACTGCCCGAGCGCAGGATAGCCCTTGCCGAACGCATCAAGCGGAATGGCAAACAGCACCCGCATTGCCGAAAGCCACAACCGTTTGACAGACATCCCGCAGCACACGCTGAGCCACAACGCCGTCAGTGCCATCCACAGGAAAAGGCACGGATAGACCATGAGCGAATCGGCAAACAGCGAATACGGCAGACAGAAAACCATGCTTATTATCAGGAAAATCCACGCGGCACGCGTTTTTTTGCCGCTTTTGCGGCAAAGCGGGATCGCCACGGCATAAAACAGGACGGCAAAAGCGGTGGCGCCGAAGCCGGGATGGCGGAACAGCACCAAACGGACAAAGAGATAGGCAAGCAAAACACAGACAAGCGCCATGATCTTTTCGGTGCGGTCAAAAACCGTCTTTTTCCGCGGCGCGGGCGCATACGGTCCGGGAACATACGGCGGCGTGGGCGGCATCGGCGGTGTCGGATTGTTATACATAGAAAATCATTCCTTTCGTGTGAATGCATTTCATATATACCATACGGAAATGTATTTGTCAATATAAATTTATTGAAAAACGAAAAATATCAAGGACGAGCAGCGCGGAATATCATGGAATGAACGGCAAAACTCTGCAAAAACAAAAGCGGAAAGGGAGCAATTTTTATGTCTGAGACTTTGGGATTTTGCGCGGCGCTTTTCCTGGCACTGTACGGTGCGGCTTGTCTTTTGCATCGCCTGTCACTGCTCATTTTGCGTCCGACGCGGGATGTGCACAGCTTTTCTGTTGCCTATCTGCGTGAGGGAGACGAAAATGCGGAGCAGATCATCCGCTTTTTCCGCGCACAGGCGCGCCGCCGCGAGACACTTTTGCTGGTGGACGACGGTGCGGACAGCACACAGTGCGAAATAGCGAAAAAGCTCTGCGACGGGCGACGGGACGTGCGGTTCATCACGGCGGAAAATTTTGTCGGAGAGAATTGCATTTGAACGAGAAATAGTATATACTGTTCCTATATTACTATTACGGGATATAGGGGGCGGTCACATGGAAGAAACACTTTCCGGCAAGGTGGAGCGTGTGGTGTTTCACAATGCCGACAACGGCTGGACCGTCCTCGATCTGGATGCGGGAGAGACGCTGGAAAAGGTGGTCGGCGTGTTTGCGGACATTCATGTCGGCGAGGAGCTGCAGATGCAGGGCAATTTTGTCGAGCATCAGAAATTCGGCAGACAGTTCCAAATGCAGCGCTATGTTTCCACGCTCCCGACCGACACGATATCGGTCTCGCGCTATCTTTCCTCGGGTGCCGTGCGCGGCATCGGTCCGTCCACGGCGGCGCGGGTCATAGATAAATTCGGCGACGACACCCTGCGTATTTTGGAGGAAGAGCCGCTGCGACTTGCCGAGGTGCGGGGGATCACGCGCGAAAAAGCGAAAAAGCTCGGCGAGGAATTTCATGCACAAAGCGGGCTGCGCGAGCTTTTGCTGACGTTTTCCGCCTATGGCTTGACGCAGCATGAGGCGGTGCGCTGCTGGAAACGCTTCGGCGTTTCGGCGGTGTCCCGTATTCGGGATAACCCATACATACTGTACACACAGGAGCTGGGAATTTCCTTTGAACGTGCCGACAGTATGGCGCTGGCGATGTACGGTGAGGGCAACACGCCCAGCCGTCTCGAGGCGGGACTTTTGCATGTGCTGCGTCACAACACCCAAAACGGGCACACCTGCCTGCCGCAGGAAAAGCTGGTGGCAGCCGCGGCGGGCATGCTCG
>URNF01000111.1 GCA_900549155.1 uncultured Oscillospiraceae bacterium
CGGCGGCGACGGCATCACCGTTCTCCCCGCCGCAGAAAAACAAATTGCCGCGCTCGAAGCACTCGGCTTCGGCGATCTCCCCGTCTGCATCGCCAAAACGCAATACAGCTTTTCCGACGATCCCCAAAAGCGCGGCGCACCGGAGCACTTCACCGTCACGGTCAAAAACGTGCGGGTGTCGGCGGGCGCGGGATTTGTCGTCGTTCTGACGGGCGACATCCTCACCATGCCGGGACTGCCGAAAAGCCCCGCCGCAGAGCGCATCGACATCGACGACGACGGCAACATCACAGGACTGTTTTAAGGAGGCATTTCCATGCGCGAGAGCACCATCACAAGAGACAAGGCGTTTGAGCTTTTGAAAACCTATAACAAGGATCCGTTTCACATCCGTCACGCGCTGACGGTGGAGGGGGTCATGCGCTATTACGCAAAGACCCTCGGCTTTGCCGACGAGGTCGACTATTGGGGCATTGTCGGGCTGCTGCACGACATTGACTTTGAGCTGTATCCCGACGAGCACTGCAAGAAAGCGCCGGAGCTTTTGGCGGCGGGCGGCGTCGGCGAGGACATGATCCGCGCGATCTGCTCCCACGGCTATGGCATTTGCTGCGACATCGAGCCGGAGCATGAAATGGAAAAGGTGCTGTTTGCCGCCGACGAGCTGACGGGGCTTATCTGGTCGGCAGCGCTCATGCGCCCCTCAAAAAGCGTCATGGACATGGAAGTGTCCAGCCTCAAAAAGAAATTCAAGGACAAGAAGTTTGCGGCGGGCTGCTCCCGCGATGTCATCCGCGACGGCGCGGCGCGGCTTTCCTGGGATCTTGACCGTCTTTTTGAGCAGACCATCCTTGCCATGCGCACCTGTGAAGCGGACATCGCCGCTTTCATGGAAACCTATACGGCATAACATAAAAAAAGTGGTGATGCAAGCATCACCACTTTTTTTTACAGCTTAAAATGGAGCGGCAGACCGTCCTGCATCACAGGATAGCTCTCGCCGCAAATGAGCGGACGGAAATAGGCGACGGCGGGCGGCAGCACGCCGTTTTTCGTTTCGTTTATCCACTCGATCGGGAATTTCTTTTCATGGTTGGCGACCTTGCTCGCCTCCGCCGCGAAGAAATCCACCGTGTAGGGGTCATCGGACAGGCGGTTGAAGCACATCATCTTGCCGCTTTCACCCGCAAGCGCCGCCTGCACACCGGCAGCGGCGATCGCTTCCGCTTCTTCAAGATCCGTTTTCGACGCGATGTGCGCCGCGCAGCGCTGCATCACGTTCAGCTCTATGGAGCGCACCTTGCAGCCGATCTCGCGGCTGACGATCTCTTCAAGGCGCTTGCCGACGCCGGAAAGATAGCGATGACCGAAGATATCCTTTGCACCGGAGCGATAGCTGCCGCCCGCAGCCGCCTCCGGTATTTCAATGCCCTCGGAGACCGCGACGATCACCGAGCGGTGTTGCTTCTGTGCGGCACGCACATCCTCAAGAAAGCCGTCCACCGAAAACGGCACCTCGGGCAGATAGATAAGGTGCGGCGCAGTCTCGCCGTGCGTATGCAAAAGACAGGTCGACGCCGTCAGCCAGCCCGCGTTGCGTCCCATGATCTCCACGATGGTGACCGAGCGCACGCTGTATGCCGTGCTGTCGCGCGCTATCTCCTGCAGGGTGGTGTTGACATATTTCGCCGCAGAGCCGAAGCCCGGCGTGTGGTCGGTACAGCACAGGTCGTTGTCGATGGTCTTCGGAATGCCGATCACGCGGATGTCCCGCCGCGTCTGTTCGAAATAACGGGACAGCTTCATGACCGTGTCCATGGAGTCGTTGCCGCCGATATAGAAAAAGGCGCGGACATTGTGCTCCACAAGGCAGTCGGCAACCGCACGGTAGACCGTTTCATTTTCCTCATATTCCGGCAGCTTATACCGACACGAGCCGAGCACCGCAGACGGTGTGCGGCACACGAGATCCAGCTCCGTCTCGGTCGGCATCCGCTCGTTGAGATCGACAAGCCGATTTTTGATGAAGCCCTCGATGCCGTTGGGCGAGCCGTAGACCGTGTGAATTTCCGGCTGTCGCCGCGCCTCACGGATAACGCCGACAAGAGATGCGTTGATCGCGCAGGTCGGACCGCCCGACTGTGCCACTGCAATGTTAAAAGCCATAATAACCGTTCCCCATCGCTTTTGCCCTGCAAAAGCGCCCTTTCAATGCTTCGATTTTTGCAAAAGGCGCTGCTCCAGCGCGAAAATTTCCGCGCGCCGCCTTTCGGTTTCTTCTGTATCCACGGTATACACGCCCGCCGCAAAGCGCAGCACGTCCCCCGCCTTGACGGCGGGCAGCTGCCCCTTGGCGACCGTGACCGTTTTTTCATCCTCGGTCTCTAATACTACCACATCTTCCTCGATGCGGTCAACTGTAAAAATCATCAGCTGCTCGCTCCTTTTTCACAGGTGATCGTGAACGTGTTGCCGTCGCAGACAAGATGCACCGTACCGTTTAGATCGGTGCGATAGATCTTTGCGCCGCAATCGTGCAGCCGCTCCAGCGTGTCGCTGTGCGGATGACCGTAGGAATTGCCCGTCCCGCAGGATATGAGCGCAAAGGACGGCTTCACCTGCTGCAAAAATGCCGCACTTGTGCCGGTGTGGCTACCATGGTGCCCGACCTTCAGAACGTCCGCTTTGAGATCGACGCCGTTTTCGGAAAGCGCCTTTTCCGCTTTTTCCTCCGCATCGCCCATGAACAGCAGCCGCCGTTTGCCGCAGGTGACACGGCACACCACCGACTGGTTGTTGTTATCGGTGAAATCCGCCGCAGGCCCGATCAGCTCCACCGTTGCGCTGCCGAGCGCAAACGCCTTTTCGTCCCGCGCGTCCGCGACCGGCACATTCCGCTCATCCAGCGCCTGCAAAAGGCGCAGATAGGTCTTGGTGGTCGGCGTGCTGCCCTGCGGCATAAACGCCATGATGTATCTGCCGATCGGCATCTGCTCCACCACCGTGCGCATGCCGCCGATGTGGTCGCTGTCGGCATGGGTGGCAATGACATAGTCGAGCCGCTCAATGCCCTTTTCCTGCAGAAAAGCCAATACCGTGCCGCCGTCGCCGTTTTCGCCCGCGTCGATGAGCAGCGTTTTGCCGTCGCTTTGCAGCACCAGTGCGTCTGCGTTGCCGACGTCCAGCATGTCCACCGTGAGACTGCCCGCAGCGGGCGTGTCGTCCTCTGCGCCCAAGCCGTCAAACAGCGTCTCCCATGTCGGCAGAAACGAGATCTTCAGCGTGCCGTTATAGGTGATGAGCAGGCACAGCACCGCAAACAGCAGCGCTGCGCCCGCCTTTATCCATTTTGTGTATTTGCGCTTCATGTGGGCTGCTCCTCGGATGCATCATCTGTGCCCGTCGTGCGCATTTCCAGCCACTGCTGACGCGTGATGAGCACCTGGCGGGGCTTGCTGCCCTCATACGGCCCGATGATACCCTTTTGCTCCAGCTGGTCGATGATCCTGCCCGCACGGGCATAGCCCAGCCGCAGCCGCCGCTGCAGCATCGAGGTGGATGCCATTCCCGCTTCCACCACAGCTTCGATCGCCTGCGGCAGCATATCATCCCAGTCGCCGTCCTCACCTTCGGTCTCCTCGCCCTTTGCGGCGGTCTTGCCCGCAGCAGCCGCCTGACGGTCGATCTCGTCAAGAATGGACTGATCGTAGTCCGTCTCCGAACGGTCGGCGGATTTCAAAAATTCCACGACCGATTCGACCTCACGGTTGCTGACAAAGCAGCCCTGCACGCGGCACGGCTTCGGTCTGCCGACCGGCATGAACAGCATATCGCCGTAGCCGAGCAGCTTTTCCGCGCCGCCCGCATCCAGAATGGTGCGGGAGTCCACCGCCGATGCCACCGTCAGCGCGAGACGGCTCGGGATGTTGGCTTTGATCAGTCCCGTGATGACATCCACAGAGGGACGCTGGGTGGCGATGACCATATGCATACCCGCCGCACGCGCCATCTGCGCCAGGCGGATGATGGAGTCCTCGACCTCGCTTGCCGCCGCCATCATCAGATCCGCCAACTCGTCGATCACGATGAGAATGAGCGGCATCGGACGCAGCGTTTCGCTCTTTTGCGCAAGCGCGTTATAGGAGGTGAGATCGCGGACATTGTTTTCCGCAAACAGCTTATAGCGATGCAGCATTTCGTTGACCGCCCAGCCGAGTGCACCCGCCGCCTTGCGCGGATCGGTGACAACGGGGATGAGCAGGTGCGGGATGCCGTTATACACGCCGAACTCCACCTGCTTCGGGTCGATGAGGATCATTTTCACCTCATCGGGGCGGGCGTGATACAGCACCGACTGGATCATGGAGTTGGTGCAGACGGATTTGCCCGAGCCGGTCGTGCCGGCGATGAGCAGATGCGGCATCTTCGCCAGATCGGCAAGCACCAGCTCGCCCTCGATATCCTTGCCGAGCGCCACCGTCAGCTTGCCCTTGGAGGCGGAAAACTGCGGCGTGTCCAGCAGCTCGCGCAGACACACGGTGTTGCGGCTTTTGTTCGGAATTTCAATGCCCACCGCCGCCTTGTTCGGGATGGGCGCTTCAATGCGCACACCCGTGGTGGCAAGCCGCAGGGCAATGTCGTCGGCAAGCCCCGTGATGCGGCTGATCTTCACGCCCGCACTCGGCTCCAGCTCATACCGCGTGACCGCGGGACCGTGGGTGACCGCGCTCATGCGCGTGCTGATGCCGAAGTCCTTGAGCGTGCTCACGAGCAGCTCGCCGTTTCTCTCCACCTCTTCGGCAGACGCGCCGCCTGCGGCAGCGTGCGGCTCATCGAGCAGCGACAGCGGCGGAAAACGATAGCCGTCCGCTTCCTCGCGCGGCTCCTCGGGCGGTGTCGGCTGTTCCGCTTTTGTCTCTTTTTTTGCGGGCACTGCCGTTTCCTGCAGCTCCTCGGCTGCCTTTTTCAAAGAATGCAACGCTTCCTCGGAGGGTGCAGGCGTCGGCGGCTCCGGCTCCGGCTGCGGCTTTTCCGCCTTTTTGCGCGGCTTTTCCTCATAGCCCTCGCCGAGGTCGATGTCGATGTGCGCGCGGCGGCGTTCCTCACGCTGTGCCTTGCTGCGTTCCATATATTCCTCGGTGTATGCCACCGCCGACTCGATCGACTCTTTGGTTTTCTTCACCGGCTTTGCCGCCGTTTTGAACAACGCGATGATGGTCGTGCCGGTCACCAGCATCAAAAACACGAAAATGAGCAAACAGATGATGATCTTCGCGCCGACACCGGGAAACAGCTTCACCATCGGATGTCCGAGCAGCGTGCCGAACACGCCGCTGCTGAAAATGTCGGTATAGCCGCTCTCATAGCTTGCGGCGATGCTCTGAAAATACGGTGCCTGCTCCGTCGCGGCGGAAAATATGTAGATGGCGCTGTCCACCATCGTCAGAAGCGCCACACACTGCCACAGCTTCGCGCTGATGCTGCCGATGGGGCGCTCCATCGCGGCAATGACCGCGATATACCCCAACAGCACCGGCAGCACATAGGCACAGATGCCGAACATGCCCTTTATGAACAGATGCAGAAAATACCACAGGTTTTTCCCCTCCTGCCCGGGGATGCACACAATGCACAAAAGCAAGATCGCCACGGCAAACAGGATAATCGCCGCCGCCTGATGGCGGGCACGCGGCGTCTCCTTTTTTGTCTGTCGGCTCTTTTTTCGGGTTGCCAAAAGAATTCCTCCTCATTTTCTGCCTTTTTCTTCGTCGATCATACGGTATAAAGCGCCGATCGCATCCGACAGCGATCCGCACGCGTCGATCAGTCCCTCTTTGACCGCATCCGCGCCGTCGAGCACCGTGCCGATGTCGGTCGCCAGCTCGTCCGTCGCCATGCACAGCTCCATGAACCGTGCATTGCTCATGTGGGAATGGGCGGTCACGAAATCGGTGATGCGCTGCTGCATCTTGCGAAAATAGGAAAATGCCTGCGGCACGCCGAGCACCAGCCCGTTGATGCGCACAGGGTGAACGGTCATGGTCGCGCTCGGCACAATGAACGAGCGCTTTGCCGCCACGGCAAGCGGCACGCCGATGGAGTGCCCGCCGCCGAGCACCAGCGACACCGTCGGCTTCTGCATGCCGGCGATCAGCTCCGCCAGCGCCAGCCCCGCCTCGATATCGCCGCCGACCGTGTTGAGGATGACCAAAAGCCCCTCAATGTCGCGGCTTTCCTCAACGGCGACCAGCTGCGGGATCACGTGCTCATATTTTGTGGTCTTGTTGTCCCCCGCCAACGCATAATGTCCCTCGATCTGACCGATAACGGTGAGACAGTGGATGGTGTGATCGCCGTTGTCGGTCGTCACCGCACCGTTCTCCACCACATCTTTCAGGGTGTTTTGCAGCGCCTGCACCTCGGTCTCGTTTTTCTTTTCGTCTGCCACAGCAGTCATCCTTTCGTCCGCTTTACGGCGTTTTTCATAGCATTGCCAAAAACGGACGAAACTATATTCAGTATACTATATTTTTTGCGGCAGTGCAACCTTTTACGATAGCTCTTGACAAATTTTCCGCGCTTTGCTATACTGTTCGGGTACTTCAAAGCAACGGCGCTGTGAGGCTTGGCTTCGCAGCGCTTATTTTTATTGTGAAAAAAGGAGTGTATTTTTTCATGGAGAAGGTACCGGAGCTTTTCGGGTCGATGGTGTTCAACGACAGCGTCATGCGGGAGCGGCTGCCGAAGGACACCTATAAGGCGCTGCGCCGCACCATGGCGCTCGGCAAGCACCTCGACCCCGCCATTGCGGGTGTGGTCGCCAATGCGATGAAGGACTGGGCGCTCGAAAAGGGGGCAACGCACTATACCCACTGGTTCCAGCCGCTCACGGGCATCACCGCCGAAAAGCACGACAGCTTC
>URNF01000112.1 GCA_900549155.1 uncultured Oscillospiraceae bacterium
CCCGCGGCCTGTACGGCACCCTGCGGTCCAACGTGAACGGCAAGTCGGAAAAAACCAAGGCGTTTTTGCGCAAAGAGCAATTTTGAGGGAGGGATCACTGTGGTGGAACACAAGGTCGGTGCGGACATGATCGAGGATCTGTATGGGGTGCTGGCATCCGTGAAAACGGCAGACGACTGCCGCGCGCTGCTTGCCGATCTCTGCACCCAAAAGGAAATAGAGCAGATGGCGCAGCGCATCCGCGCGGCACGGCTGCTCAAGGCGGGCAAGACCTATAACCAGGTGATCGAGGAGACGGACATCTCCTCGGCGACGCTGTCGCGGGTGTCGCGCTGTCTGCAATACGGCGACGGCTACCGTCAGTACCTGTAAATCCATATATTTGCGACGGATTTCGATTTACAAACGCGGAAAAATCGTGTATACTGGCAGTAGACAGTAAAGGAGGTATACACATGGATCAGCACATTTTGGACAGCTATCGGCTGTGGCGCGAAAAAGCGACAGAGGACGCGGATCTTTCCGCGGAGCTTTCCGCCATCGACGGCAACGAAAACGAGATCTATGAGCGGTTCTACAGAGAGCTGGAATTCGGCACGGGCGGTCTGCGCGGCATCATCGGCGCGGGCGATAACCGCATGAATATCTATACGGTGCGCAGAGCAACACAGGGACTTTGCGACTATCTGAAGGCGCATTATGCTTCGTCGGCGGTGGCGATCTCCTATGATTCACGCCACAAGTCGGTGGAATTTGCCAAGGCGGCTGCGGCAAACCTTGCCGCAAACGGAATCAGAGCATATATCTATCCGCAGCTGGAGCCGACGCCGCTTTTGTCCTATGCGGTGCGGGCGCTGAACTGCCAGGCGGGCATCATGATCACCGCCAGCCACAATCCCGCGAAGTATAACGGCTATAAGTGCTACGGCGCGGACGGCTGTCAGATGACCGACGCCGACGCAAACGAGGTGACGGACTATATCCGTCGCGTGGACGTGTTCGGTGCAAAAACCGTGTCCTATGCCGCAGCGGTCGCTGCGGGCGATATCACGGCGATCGGCGAGGACGTCATCGAGACCTATCTTGCCGAGGTCGAAAAGCAGCAGGTCAACGCCGGCATCTGTCGGCGTGTGCCGCTGCGCGTGGTGTATACACCTTTAAACGGCACGGGCAACCTGCCTGTGCGCGAAATTCTGCGCCGCATCGGGGTGCAGCGCGTGGCGGTCGTGCCGGAGCAGGAGCTGCCCGACGGCGATTTTCCGACCGCGCCCTATCCGAACCCCGAGATCCGCGAGGCGTTTGCCTGTGCGCTGAAGCTGGCGGAAAAGGAACAGCCGGATCTGCTTTTGGCGACCGATCCCGACTGCGACCGCGTGGGCATTGCGGTGAAAAAGGGCACGGAATATGTGCTCATGAGCGGCAACGAGGTCGGCTGCCTGCTCCTCAACTACATTTTGTCCTGCAAGAAAGCGGCGGGCACGCTGCCCGCTGATCCCGTCGCGGTCAAGACCATCGTCACGACCGACCTTGCCGCCCGCATCGCCGCAAAGTACGGCTGTGAGATGCGCGAGGTGCTCACGGGCTTCAAATATATCGGTGAGCAGATCGGCAGACTGGAAAAAGCGGGACATCCCGAACGGTATATCCTCGGCTTTGAGGAAAGCTATGGCTATCTGGCGGGGACATATGTCCGCGACAAGGATGCCGTGGTCGCGGCAATGCTCATTTGCGAGATGGCGGCTTTTTATCGCGAGCAGGGCAAATCGCTTCTCGATGTCTATGCGGCGCTTTGCGACGAGCTGGGGCATTTCAAGCATCTGCTGGTCAACGCCCAGTTTGAGGGCGCGGCGGGCATGAAGACCATGGCGGACATCATGGAACGGCTGCGCACCGACCGCCCGACGGCGATCGGCGGGCTGGCGGTCATCGGCTTTGCCGACTATCGCGCGTCCTTTTCCGAGGACTATGCCACGGGCAAGAAGGAAACGCTGGAGCTGCCGCAGTCCAATGTGGTGGCGTTCCGTCTTGAGGACGGCGCGGGCGTCATTTTCCGTCCGTCCGGCACCGAGCCGAAGGTGAAGGCCTATATCACCGCGACGGGCAGGAGCGCCGACGCGGCGGATGCGCTGGCGAAAACACTGGCGGACGCGGCGGGCGCGCTTCTGAAAGCGTAAAGAAAAAGATAACGGGTGCGACACAGCAAAGTGTCGCACCCGTTTTTAGCGTTATATTTTGTGTTGTTGTCTAAGCTGCCACACCTTCAAAATCGCTGTTTGCGTTTTCGCGTCGGGCAGCGCGCCGTCCATCACCATCTGCACGGCTTTTTCGAGCGGGATGCGTTCGACTTCCAAAAATTCGTCCTCATCGGGCTGCATGTTGCCCGCGTGCAGTCCCGTCGCGAGATACAGAAAAATGATCTCATTGAAATAGCCGGGAGAGGGATAGAGCATGCCGAGGGAGAGAAAGTTGTCGGCGGTGCAGCCCGTTTCCTCATGCAGTTCGCGCTTGCCGGTCGTGAGCGGATCCTCGCCCTTGTCGCGCTTGCCCGCCGGCAGCTCCAGCAGCAGCTCGCTGTATGGATAGCGAAACTGCCGCACAAACAGCAGCTCGTCGTTTTCCGTCAGTGCCGCCACGCAGACGCCGCCGGGATGCTCGATCACCTCGCGGGCAGCAGTCTTGCCGTTCGGCAGCAGCGCCTCGTCCACCCGCAGGCGCAGGATGCGCCCCTCATAGACGGTGCGCTTTGCAACGGTTTTTTCGGTCAGATCCATGTGCATAACTTCCTTTTGTCTGTACTTCTATATACCGTTCTTGCCGCATACACCTATTGTATGGGAGTGAAACGGCATGAAGAGCTTGATACAGCCGCAGCCTGCGGGCAGTGGCACAGTGCAGGGACTCATAGCGGCGCTTTGCGCGCGCTATCGCTTTTTACAGCGCGTTCCCGTCGGCGGCAGTGCCTGCGGGCGGGAGCTGACGGCGCTGATACTGGATTGCCCCGGTCCGCGTGCGACAGGGCGGGTGTTGTTTGCGGCGGCGTTCCACGGACAGGAGTGGATCACGGCGCTCATATTGCTGCGCTTTTTGGAAGAGCTTTGCGAAAATCTGCGCACGGGAAAAACCATGGCACAAGTCGAGGTGCGCCGCGCACTCATGGGGCGCACGCTGTTTTTCGTGCCGCTCGTCAATCCCGACGGCGCGGACATCGCGCTTTACGGCAGTGCGAGCGCGGGTGTCTATGCCGACAGCGTGCATGCGCGCGGCGGCGACATCCCCGGCAACTGGCAAGCAAACGCGCGCGGCGTGGACATCAACCACAACTTCGACGCGGGGTTTGACACGGAAAACGCCGACATGCCGACGGCACCCGCAGCGCGCCGCTTTCGCGGCACACACCCCGAAAGCGAGCCGGAAACGGCGTCGCTTTGCGCCCTTTGCCGACGGCAGCGGTTCCGTCATGTCACGGCGCTGCATACGCAGGGCGAGGAGATCTATTGGCAATACGGCGCGCACACGCCCGTTGCCTCCCGCATGATGGCGGAAATTTTGGCGTCCGCGTCCGGCTATGTCACGGCAAAGCCCGACGGCGCCGCCGCCTTCGGTGGGTTCAAGGATTGGTTCATCGACACGTTCCATCGCCCCGGCTTCACCATCGAGATGGGACGCGGGGTCAACCCGCTGCCGGTCGAGCAGATGCCCGCGATCTATGAAAAGGCGCGGGAGATGCTGCTTTTGGATGCGATGTTATAAATACCGTTTGAGCGTTTTTCTGAGCACGGGATACAGCGCCGTTACCAGCACCGCTGCCGCCGTCGTTTCCACAACGCCGTTGAGCGCCAGCGCCGTTTGCAGAATGGTTTTGAGGGTCGCGCCGAGGTTTAATGCGCCCGTGCCGAACAGCGAAATGGCGGACAGCACCAGTGCGGTGTTGGTCAGCGTGCCGAGCACGGCGGTGACAAGCGCCGCGACCGTTCCCGCCTTTTCGGGGGACAGGAAGCGCGAAAAAAGCTTGGAAAACCCGATGAAATACAGCCCCGCAAGCAGTCCCACCAGCATGCGCGGCACGACGGAAATGAGCGGGTTTAGGAAGATGGCGGCGTCGGCTGTGCCGTTTGCCAGCGCATAGAGCAGGCAGGTCACGCCCCACACCGTACCGAACAGCAGCCCGCGCTTCGGAAACAGCGTCGTGCCGAGCAGGACGGGGATGTGCAGCGTGGTGATGCTCAAAAGTCCATAGGTGATGTAGCCCGTGTAGGGGATGAAGGTCAGCGCGATGATGATGGCACAGAACATCGCGGTGATCGCAAGGGAGAAGGTGCTTTGCTTGGTTTTCATAATGTTCCTCCAACTGCCGCTCCCGACGGGATGCGGCGTTTTTTATATTGCAAAAAGCGTCGTTTGCGGCTGGAGCGCTTTCGCTGTTCCGCCGTCGGACACCTTACTGCCGATTTTTTTCGAAAAGGATGCGCAATCCCTGCATGAGCAGATGCTCGTCATATACCACCCGATGGCGGCAGCAGGGGGCGATCTCGCGCCCCAGCCCGCCTGTGGCAATGACGGTGGCTTCGCTGCCCATTTCCGCTTCGAAGCGGTCGCTCATCCCGTCGATGAGCGCCGCCGTGCCGAACACTGCGCCCGACTGCATACATTCGACGGTGTTCCTGCCGATGGCGTGCGCGGGGGGTTCAAGCCGGATGCGGGGGAGCAGCGACGTTTTCGTGCTCAGCGAGTCCATGGCGGTGGAAATGCCCGCAAGGATCGCGCCGCCGCAGAAAGCGCCGTTTTTGTCCAGCACGGAAACGGTGGTCGCCGTGCCGAGATCCCAGATGATGCAGGGCAGCGGATATTTGTCCAGCGCGGCGACCGCGCCGACCAACAGGTCTGCGCCGAGCTGTGCGGGATCGTCGATGCGGATGTTGATGCCGCTTTTGATGCCGGGTGCGACCTGCAGCGGGGAGACACCTGTGATGCGCCACACCGCACCGCGCAGGCGGTGATCGAGCGGGGGCACGACCGAGGACAGAACGGCGCCGTCGATCGCGTGCACGTCCACACCGTGCAGCGCCAAAATGCTGCACAGGTCGATGGCATAGGAGTCCTCCATCTTGTTGTGATCGGTGGCAAGGCGGGACTCCATGATGAGCCGCTTGCCGTCAAACACGCCGACGGTGATGTTGGTGTTGCCCATATCCAAAGCCAAAAGCATAACTAAGCTCCTCTCCGTTAGTATATACAGTATATCTTAATTTTGTCAAAAAAGCAAGCGGACTATGTCCGCTTGCTTTTTTGCTTAGTCCACTTTCGTGATCTTGAAAACCTTGTCCTCAAAGTCGTTTGCGCAGGGGATCGCCATGCCCGCATTCATCAGCACATCGCCGCCCGCGTTAAATTTCACGCCGCCGTGGATCTCGTCCACATAGTAGGTGGCGTTGGGGTCAAGACCCGTGAGCTTTATCTTGCGGTGCCAATAGGGGATGCGCAGCTTCTGCACATAGGTCAGAAGCGCCTCGGTCTTTTCCTTGTTCACGAACATCCAGCAGCAGCTGTTTTCCGTGAACGGATCGACGATGCGGAAAAAGTCGCCGTTCATGACAAGCGGCTGGATGCTGTGATAAAACGCCGTCTGATCCGCGATGGAAGCGCGCTCCTGCTCGGAAAGGCTCAGCGGATTCAGCTCATAGCCGAAGATGGCGCTCATCGCCACCGCCGCGCGCGTTCTGAACGGGGTGACGCGCCCGACCTGATGGTTCGGGCAGGCGGACACGTGTGCCGTCATTGCCTGCGGCGGATAGACAAGCGACGTGCCGTATTGAATTTTCAGGCGCTCGATGGCGTCACTGTCGTCGCTCGTCCAGATCTGCGGATCATAATAGAGCATGCCCATGTCGAAGCGTCCGCCGCCGCCGGAGCAGCCCTCAAACAGCACGTCGGGGAACGTCTCGGTCAGATGTCCCAGGAGCTTGTAGAGGTTGAGGACATAGCGGTGGAAGATCTCCGGCTGCCGATCGGCGGGGAGATTGGCGGAATAGGCATCGGTGAAGTGGCGGTTCATGTCCCACTTGACATAGGAAATGCGATAGGTGCCGAGGATGTCGCCGATGACCTTTTCGAGATACTGCTCCACATCGTCGCGGGACAGGTCGAGGATGAGCTGGTGTCTGCCGCGGCAATAGGGTCTGCCCTCCAGCCGCATGCACCAATCGGGATGTGCGCGATAGAGGTCGCTGTCCTCGGAGATCATTTCCGGCTCAAACCAAATGCCGAAGGTCATGCCCTGCGCCTCGCACTTTTCGATGAGCGGGGTCAGCCCGTGCGGCAGCTTGTTTTTGTCCACAAACCAGTCGCCGAGCGAGGAGCGGTCGTTGTCGCGGTGACCGAACCAGCCGTCGTCGAGAACGAAGGTGTCGATGCCGAGTCCGTCACAGCTGCCGATCAGCTCCAGCAGCTTTTCTTCGTTGAAATTGAAATAGGTCGCTTCCCAGTTGTTGATGACGATGGGGCGGGGCGCGTTGCGGAATTTGGTGTGCCCGAGGTGATATTTGATCGCGTTGTGGAAGTTCTGTGACATGGTGTTCAGTCCCGTTGCGGAATAGGTCAGCACCGCTTCGGGTGTCACAAAGCTGTCGCCATCTTTCAGCTTCCAGCGGAAATCGGCGGGATGAATACCGATCTGCAGTCGGATGGCATCCTGATAGTTCACATCCGCCTGGGCGATGAAGTTGCCGCTGTAGATGAGGGCAGCACCGTATACCTCGCCCGCCGTCTCGGTCGTTTCGGGAGCGGCAAGGGCGATGAAGGGATTGTGGAAATGGCTCGATGTGCCGCGACGGCTGCCCACCGACTGCGTGCCGTGCCGCAGCGGCTCGCGGCAGATCTGCCGCTCATAGCA
>URNF01000113.1 GCA_900549155.1 uncultured Oscillospiraceae bacterium
CTGTATGAACTTCTTCTTTTTTTCAACTGTTGCACTTAATAGTATAATTCACCAAAATAGAAACAACCGCCCGACGAAATGTCGGGCGGTTTTGTACATTATCCCTTGCGCAGTGCGGCGACGCGGCACGCGCGCATGAAGGCAAGCGTCAGATAGTTTTCAAGGGGCATATCGCGGCAGAAGTCGTTTTCGTGGCGATCGGGCTTTGAAAGGCGGTTCAGCTCAAAGGTGAGCGTCCCGCAAAAGCGCTGCCGCCTTTTCGCCGAGCACGCGATGGGTGTTTTCGTCGCAGACGACATAGACACGGTGATAGTCGTGTGGCACAGCGGGGAGCTGCTCTATGGCGTTTTCGCCGACAATGTACTTTTCGAGCGGTGCGCGGTGACTGCCGCGCACACAGCTGCATTTGCGTTCGATCATATCCGCATCCTCCGAAACGGCATTGCCCTCGCCGTCGCTTTATGCTGCCATTATAACAGATGCGCGACAATGCGCAAGCTTCGGCGGAAAAGCTGCGCAATGATCATGAAATTGCGCGGCAATGAGCAGATGCCGTAAAATTTTTGCATGAATGAGCAGGTGCGACATGAAAAAGGTGTATGAGGACAGATTGCTGGAGCTTATTGCCAAAGAGGGCTTTGCCACGGTGAAGACGCTTGCCGCCGCGACCTATATGAGCGAGTCGACCATGCGGCGGCGTCTGACCGCCCTGGAGACGGCGGGACTGGTGCGCCGCAGCTATGGCGGGGCACAGCTGATCGGCGGCACGCGCAACACGCCGATCGCGTTCCGTTTGCAGAAAAACCACAGGGAAAAGAACGCGATCGCGCAAAAGGCGGCGGCGCGTGTGCAAAATGACAGCACGGTGTTCATCGACGCATCCTCGACCTGTCTGCACATGGCGCCGTATCTTGCGGACAAAAAGGGGCTGACGGTTTATACCTACAGCACGACGCTGTGCGAAATGCTGGCGGAATACGGGGTGCGGGCGGTCTGCGTCGGCGGGGCGTTTGACCCCGTGTCCAAGGTGTGCACCGGCGCGATCGCACTGGAAACGCTGCAGCGGGTGTGGTATGACGCGTGCTTTTTCTCGTCAAGCGGCTTTTGCGACGGAAAGATCTATGACTATTGCGAGGCGGAGTCGTTTTTGCGGCGCGCGGCACTTGCGCGGGCAACGCACCGCTTTTTCCTCTGCGACAGCGAAAAGCTCGGCAAACAGTCCACATTCTTCATAGCGGATGCGAAAAATCTGGACGAGGTCATCACGACAAACAAACAATGAAATGATAAGCCCCGACGGATGATGCCGTCGGGGCTTATATTTTGACCGAAAACAGTTTCTTATTCTTGCATTGTTATTGGCGCGCCGTTCCGGTTACAGACGACAATTCCCTGTCGGGCATAGAGCTGCAGCGCCGCCTGCAGGTCTAATGGGCGATGATATTTCGGATACAGGCTGCGATCCTCTGCTTTCAGGATACGGCAGGTGCAGAGATGGGATAAAACCGCAGATACGCTTTCATAGGTGACAGCGGGCAGTCGGATGAGCGCTCGCATGATCTCGCTGACCGGCACCATATGCTCGTCGTGGAACACATCCCGAAAAACAAACGCTTCTCCCGCTTTGATTTCGTGGGTGGCTTTCGGTGCGCGTTCGTTTCCGCGATATTCCTGTATCGCCACCGGGACGGTGCTGCAGCATTTCACGGTGGCGCGATAGCTATAGTGCCAGATATCCTCATCCGTCAGCGAATGCCACAGTTCCCATGCCGCACGGGAGATATACTGTCGCTCCGGCGGGATGGCGTATTGCCGTATCATTTGCCCCAGCAAGTATCCGGTGCCGCCAAGCGTTGTCGGTTCGCCGCCCGTTTCTGCCGCTATTTGATGGCAGCCGCTCTGTTCCGCACGGATGAAAGGGATCAGAATGTCCAATACTGCATTTTGCATAGTGACAACACCTCACGAATCATAAAGATAGGAGAAATCCAGATAAGGGTCTCTGACACCGTATGGATAAAACAAATCATTGTGAACACTGACGTGCATGGTAAACGAATGGGATTTTCCTGCAGCAAGGTGTTCGATGATTCGGGTACTGCCAATCTGTTTTTCGCTGTATGAATCGTAGTAGTACAATGTTACGGAGACGTAATTTGCATCCGCATTTCCCGTGTTTCGGATGGTACATTTGGCAAGATAGGCATTGGAACTAGAGGGATCGGTTGTGATGTCGATGGAATCGGTGACAATATTTGCCTTGGCTTTTTCTTCATGGAACAGGCTGAATGAGGGCTGCGAAAAACCGCCTGAGATGGGTCGGAAAGGAATCATCAAAACGAGGAATGCTACTATCCACATGCCGATAATGAGCCACGGGTACTTTTTTGCCTCTGCTTTGCCTTCGGGTGTGAAGAAGGAATATGAAGTGACAAGCACTGCTCCTGCGAAAAGAACCACTGTCATAAAAATAAAAAGCTCTTTGCTTTTTGTCACTGCATATATATACTTTGCGAGGGAAAAGAGCGCTATCAAAACAAGAATTTGTACAGCTGTCTCAATGATCCTGATGGGCTTATATTCTGCTGCATCCATTTCGGCTCTTTTCATCTTGGTGGTGTACGACGGTGCGATCGCCCAAAACAGACACGCGCTTACTGTACCTAAAAGTATAAATAGTGAAGGATATTCATGGCACCAGTCTTGTAAATTGTCAAGGCCGTTGATCCATTTGCCCATGACGAAGTACGTTATAACTGAAGCAATAAGCGGCGGAAGCAGGTAAATCGCCGCAATCGCTGCCAGTCCAAAGCACAGGGCCTTTAACAGCCGTTTTTTCAAAAACTTCGGATTCATATTCCATCCTCCCATGTGTATACTATTTACCGCTTTCTTATTATAGCCCGATATCGGGCTATTGTCAACTCCCATCTTTACCATACAATAAAATCAGGTGGTAAATATGATCGTATATGACAGACTGTGGGAAACCATGAAGCAGCGAAAAATCACGCAATATGCGCTGATAAAAGAATATGGCATCAGCACCGGTCAGTTGGATCGGTTGCGGAAGAATGAGAATGTCAGCACCCATACGCTGGACATGCTTTGTCAAATTCTGAAATGTCGTTTGGAAGACATAGCGGAAATCATCACAGAGTAAGTGAAAAGACCGACCGGGCGGACTTTCCGCTCGGTCGGTCTTTTTTGTTTGCAACAACCTTGTTTGGGGATGACGGTATTTGAATAAACAAAATATAGGATAAGATATTGACACCGACCACCATATATTGTATGATAGGAAGGCACTATCAAAACGGGGGTCGGAGCATGAAGGAAACGGATTTTATCGCGGGCAGATGGCAGGAGCACATCGATGTGCGCGATTTTATACAGAAAAACTACACGCCGTATGCGGGCGACGCGGCATTTTTGTGCGGCGCGACGGCGCGCACGGCGGCAATGATGGAAAAGGTGCAAGCGCTGCTTGCGGCGGAACGCCGCGCGGGCGGCGTGCTTGACGTGGATACCGAGACGGTGGCGGGCGTGACGGCGTTTGCGCCGGGGTATATCGACAAAGAAAACGAGTGCATCGTCGGCTTGCAGACGGCAAAGCCGCTCACCCGCGCCGTCAACCCGTTCGGCGGGATGCGCATGGTGAAACAGGCGTGCGCGGCATACGGATATACGCTGAGCGACAAGGTGGAAGAAGCGTTCCGTTATCGCACCACGCACAATGAGGGCGTGTTTGCCGCCTATACTGACGAGATGCGCCGTGCGCGGCACGCACACCTTTTGACGGGGCTGCCCGATGCCTATGGCAGAGGGCGCATCATCGGGGACTATCGGCGGGTGGCGCTGTATGGCGTGGAGCGCCTGATCGCGGAAAAGAAGGCGGACAAGGCGGCGCTGGCGGCAGGAGATTTTGACAGCCCGCACATCCGCCTTGCCGAGGAGCTTTCCTGTCAGATCGCGGCGCTGCATGCCCTGCGCGATATGGCGAAAAGCTATGGCTTTGACATTTCCGCGCCCGCGACAAACGCGAAAGAAGCGATCCAGTGGACCTATTTTGCGTATCTTGCCGCCATCAAGGAGCAAAACGGCGCCGCCATGTCGCTTGGGCGGGTGAGCACGTTTTTTGATATTTATATCGAGCGGGACATAGCGGCGGGCGTTCTCACCGAGGAGGGCGCACAGGAGCTTGTCGACGATTTCGTTATCAAGCTGCGCCTCGCCCGCCATCTGCGCACGCCGGAATATAACGAGCTGTTCGGCGGCGATCCCATGTGGATCACCGAGAGCGTCGGCGGCATGGGCGAGGACGGCAGAACGCTTGTCACGAAAACGAGCTTTCGGATGCTCAACACGCTCTATACGCTCGGCCCTGCGCCCGAGCCGAACCTCACGGTGCTGTGGGCGGCGGGACTGCCCGCAGCCTTCAAGCGCTTTTGCGCCAAGGTGTCGTGCGACACCGATTCCATCCAATATGAAAACGACGATCGGATGCGTCCGCTCTACGGCGACGATTATGCGATCGCGTGCTGTGTCTCGGCGATGCAGGTCGGCAGACAGATGCAGTTTTTCGGCGCGCGCTGCAATTTGCCGAAGCTGCTGCTGTTGGCACTCAACGGCGGCTTTGACGCCGAGAGCGGCATTGCCGTCGGCCCTGTGGGGGAAGTGATGCAGGATGAGGTGCTCGACTTCGACCGCGTGATGCAGGCGCTTAAAACGTATATGCAGTGGGCGGCGCGGCTGTATGTGAATACCATGAACGTCATTCACTATATGCACGACAAATATGCCTATGAGGCGTCGCAGATGGCGCTGCACGACACGGCGGTGCATCGGTTCATGGCGTTCGGCGTGGCGGGGCTTTCGGTCATCACCGACAGCCTTTCCGCCATCCGCTATGCCGCTGTGAAGCCGATCCGCAACGAGGCGGGCTATATCGTGGACTTTGAAACGGTCGGCGATTTTCCGAAGTTCGGCAACGACGACGACCGCGTGGACAGCATCGCCTGTGCCCTCACGGAAGCGTTTCTCGGTGAGCTGCGCAAAACGCCCGCCTATCGCGGCGCAGAGCACACACTGTCGGTGCTGACGATCACCTCAAACGTGATGTACGGCAAAAACACCGGCGCGACCCCCGACGGCAGAAAAGCGGGTGCGCCCTTTGCGCCCGGCGCGAACCCGATGCACAACCGCGAGGAAAACGGCGCGCTGGCGTCGCTCAATTCGGTGGCAAAGCTGTCGTATGACACCTGTCGCGACGGCATTTCCAACACCTTTTCCATCACCCCCGCCACCCTCGGCAGAAATGAGACGGAGCGGGTGGACAATCTTTGCGCCATCCTTGACGGCTATTTCGGCAAGGGCGCGCACCACATCAACGTCAATGTGCTGCAGCGGGAAACGCTGCTGAAAGCCTATGAAGACCCCGAGGCGTTCCCGAATCTCACCATCCGCGTGTCCGGCTATGCCGTGAATTTCCACAAGCTGTCCAAAGAGCAGCAGCGCGAGGTCATCAGCCGCACATTCCACGAGGCGCTGTGATGACGGGACGGGTGAACGCGCTGCAAAGTCTCGGCACGCTGGACGGACCGGGGGTGCGGTTCGTGGTGTTTTTGCAGGGGTGTCCGCTGCGCTGCGCCTGCTGCCACAATCCCGAAACATGGGAGAAAGACGGCGGCACACCGTATACGCCGGAAGAGCTGCTTGAAAAGGTGCTGCGCTTTCGCGGCTATTTCGGGGAAAACGGCGGGGTGACGCTGTCGGGCGGCGAGCCGCTTTGGCAGCGCGATTTTGCGGCAGCGTTTTTCCGCCTGTGCCGCGAAAACGGGATCGGCACCTGCCTGGACACGTCGGGCTGTCTGCCCGGCGGCGAGGTGCTGGAATATACAGACTATTGCCTTTTGGACATCAAGTATACAAACGATGCGGACTATCGCCGCTTTGTCGGCTGCGGCATGGACGCGCCGTTTGGCTTTCTTGACGAGCTGGACGCACGGCACATTCCGACCCGCCTGCGGCAGGTCGTCATTCCCACCGTCAACGACACGGCGGAAAACGCGCGGGCGCTCGCCGCCCTTGCCGCCGCGCACCCCTGCGTGCGGGAAACGGAGCTTTTGCCGTTTCGCAAGCTGTGTGGGGAAAAATATACACGCCTCGGCATCACCTTTCCCTTTGCCGATCTGCCCGAGCCGACGGCGGAAAAGATGGAACAACTGAAAGCGCTGCTGTGATCCTCACAGCAGCGCTTAGACTGTCAAAAAAGTCCGCAGGACGCAAAAGCGTATTTACGCGAAAAGATGTCTGCAAAAGTTTCAGCAAACAAAAAGGAGCGTTTCCTTGAAACGCTCGCTTTTGCTGTCTGCGTCAACCGCCCCCTGCCATATACAAAATATGCCGACGGGGGCGGTTTCCTTGCCCCTGCGGTTTTTAGACAGCCTTACAGCGTGTCAAAAAACAAGTTTTTGATACGCCGAACGCTGCTGTGATCCTCACAGCAGCGCTTTTTTTGACAATACCCCTCAGACGACGCTTTGCGTTGCCGACTCCCTTTATGGAAAAAAGGGAGCCTTTTGGGTGCGGATTTGTAGTTATTGCACACTTTTTCCGCCGTCGACGAAGATGCTTTGTCCGGTGATATAGCGCCCCGCGTCGGAGCAGAGCAGGCGAACGATGCCGGTGCAGTCCTCGGGCTTGCCGTAGAAGCCGAGGGGGATGCTGTTTGTCACCTGTTCGGCATAGGCGGGGTCGGCGAGCGCCTTTATGTTGCGATCGGTGTAGATAACGCCGGGGGCGACGT
>URNF01000114.1 GCA_900549155.1 uncultured Oscillospiraceae bacterium
GTCCCGCCATGATGCTTTCCACACCCGCGGCGATCATTTCGCGATAGACCTTGCCGAAGGTCGCATACCAGTCCGCCATTTCAAGCGAGTTGACGGTGGTGGTGATGTGCTGGTCGCGGTAGTCCATGCCGTCGCCGGGGAAGTGCTTGGCGCAGGCGGCGATGCCGTTTTCCTGCATACCGCGCACGATCTGCGGCAAAAGGCGGCAGGCGCGCTCGGCGTCATCGGTCATGGCGCGGTTGTTCACAAGCGGGTTGCGGCGGTTGATGTTGAGATCGCTGACCGGCGAAAACGTCCAGTTTGCGCCGATGGAGCGCGCTTCAAGTGCGGTCGCCTTGCCGTAGTCATAGGCGATCGCGGGGTCGTTTGTCGCGCCGAGTCCCATCATGAACGGCAGCGGCGTCAGTGCCTTTACCATGCTGCCGCAGCCGTTTTCAAAATCCGAGGTGATGAGCGGCGGAATGTCGCAGCTTGCGAGCAGGTCTTTGACATAGCCGCGCAGCTCGTCAAGTCCCGTTTCGTCGGCATTTGTGATGATCTGTCCGAAGAAAAACGCAGCGCCCGGGCAGAAGTCGATTTTTTTGTCCCTGCTCATCAGCACAACGATGGTCTGATGAATTTTCTCCCGCAGGGTCATGTCGGAGAGCTTCGGCATGCGTGCCATGTTCATTCCTCCATTTCCATCACTTTGCGTTTGTAGTCATTGAGGATCTGCGGATACAGCTGGCAGCTCATGCCGCCGTCCACGATGATCTCCGCGCCGGTGATGTTCTTGGACTCGCTGCTGCCGAGAAACCACGCGGCGTTTGCGATGTCCTCGAAATCGGAGATGTCGCCGATGGGGGTCAGCGTGCCGTTGACGATCTGCTTTGACCCCATCTCCACCCAGCGGGCGGTCTTGATCGTGCCGGGCAGCACGACGTTGCTGCGGATGCCGTATGGACCGAGATCCACCGCAAGCGCCTTGGACATGCCGTTGATGCCGCCCTTGGACGCGCCGTAGGCAGCGCGGTTGGGAATGGCGCGATAGGACGTGTTGGAGCCGATGAACACGATGGCGCCCTCGTGCTGCTCACGCATGCGCAGCGCCGCTTGACGGATGATCATGAAGTTCCACACAAGGTTTGTCTCAAACACGCGCTGGAATTCCTCGATCGGAACGGTGAAGAGATCCATGCCTTTTGCGGGATCGGTGCCAAAGCCCATGTCGGCGGCGTTGAGCACCACCGTGGCGACAAAGCGCCCGTCCGCGTCGATGGCGGCAAAGACATCCTTCACTTTCTGCTCGTCGCGGATGTCCAGTCCGAAGCCGCGGGCAAACACGCCGTATTTTTCCGCAACGCCTTTTGCGGCGGCAGCGGCATGTTCCCCGTTGCGGCTGGTGATATAGACGTCATAGCCCTCTTTGGCAAACCGCTCGGCGGACGCAAGACCTGTGCCGACCGTGCCGCCGGTGATGAATACTGCTTTTTTCATGCATTTTCACTCCAATCACAAAAATCGCCGAACAAAAGCGCCATCGGGCAGTCGGTCACCGGCAGGTGATCAAACCGCAGACAGCCGTCGCCGTGGTCGGTCAAAATGGTGTCGGGAACGGTATAGACATCGCCGTTGCAGAGGTCCACGAGCCGCACCTTTTTCTGCTGCGTGATGACCTGGAACGAGGTCGTTCCCACCCAGTCGGTGGTGAGGATGTTTTTCGGGTTCCAGAAAACGAGACATTCGCTGCCGTTTTCGCGGCGGTAAAATGCACGCACAAGCTCGTGCTCGGTGCAGTCCTGCTGCATATACGGCTCGAAATAGGACGGGACGGACAAAACGGGCATATGCTCCGCCACTGTGTAGTCCTCGGCAAACACCGCGGCGATGGTCTGCAGGGCATAATAGGACAGCTTCGGCGAATAGGTGCCGACGGAGCGGCCTTCCTCGTCAAAGTCCGCGCCGAGTACGCCGAAATAGCCGTAGTCCTTGTATGTAGCGGTGTCGCCGACAGCGCCTTTGAGCGCTTCCACCATATCGAGACACGAGAAATAGGACATGAATTCCACCTCGGTGGACAGATCCATCATCGTGTGGCGGGCAAGCTGCTTCATCTGCGCTTTTTGACTCCACAGCATCTTTTTCAGCGCGCCGTTGCCGCCCGATTTCGACTGTGAGCCGGATTCGCCCTGAATGAGCCTGATGCCTTTTTTGAACATATCCGCCACGGCACGCATGGAGTCCACGCGCTCGGGAATGTGCGTCTCGTCGGTGACATATTCGTGGAACGAAATGGCGTCGATGTTCTCCGCCATGCCCTCAACGGAGAGGGCGTTGTGGATATAGCGCAGGTCGGGGATGCAATGCGCCAGTGCGATGACCTCGGCGGTCGGGTCGACCGCTTTGACCGCCTTGGCGGTGGCGGCGGTGAAAGCGCCCAGCTCGAGGGCGTTGACGCCGTGCTTCCAGCACCACTTGCCGTCCGGCTCGTTCCACACCTCATAGTGTGTGATCCTGCCCTTATAATGCGCGACGGTCGCCCTGACATAGGCGTCCCATGCCGCACGCTGCTCGTCGGTGAAAATGGGCGGCACGCCCACCGCGCCGAAGATCTTGGCGGCGTTTTCGTCATACAGTCCGTTGCCGTAGCACAGGCACATCCACGGCTGCAGCCCGCGGGCAAGCAGATTGTCCACGATGCTGTCCAGCCATGCAAAATCATAGACGCCCTTTTCCTTTTCGGTGCGTGCCCAGCCGGACTGGATGCGCACCCATTTGACGCCGATGGCGGCAACCTTGTCATATGCCTTTTCGGGATCGAACACACCGCGGTCGAGCTTTTCAAAGCCGATGCCGATGCGGGAGTGCCTTACCTCATTTGAGGATTTGGGGGTGATCTTGCCCACCTTTGTCAGTCGCTGCATATGCTCGCTCCTTAAAAATAGAATTCCGTCTTTGCAGGGCGGATATCGGTCAGCGTGCCGTCATAGTGCCGCAGGGTGTGCGGCTTATAGGGATGCATGAGGCAGGCTTCCTCGTCGATGTCGATGCCGAGGCCAGGGCGGTCGGGGACGGTGATATAGCCGTCCTTATATTCGAGCTGTTCATTCGTGATGTCATGCCGCCAGGCAACATCGCTGTACATGATCTCGAGAATACAGAAGTTGGGGCAGTTTGCCGCCAGCTGCAGCGTCGCAGCGTTGGCGACGGGGCCGGACGGATTGTGCGGCGCAAACGGGATATAGCGGCACTCCGCCTCGGCGGCAATTTTTTTCAGCTCCATGATGCCGCCCGCATGGGAAATGTCGGGCTGGATATAGTCGGCGGGCATGAGGTCAAAAAACCGCCGATAGTCCCAACGGGTATACAGCCGCTCGCCCGCCGAAATGGCGACGGGGGATTTGTCTCTGACCGCTTTGAGCGCTTCAAGGCTGTCGGGCGGGGTCGGCTCTTCAAAGAACATGGGCTTGAACTGCTCCAGCTCCTTGGCGATCTTGATGCCGGTGGGGATGTTGAATCTGCCGTGTCCCTCAATGAGCAGGTCGACGCCGTTGCCCACCGCCTCGCGCACCGCCGCCACGCAGCGCAGCGCCTTGTCGAGCGCGGCGTTCGAAATGTCGAGATAGGATTTGCCGAACGGATCCCACTTCATGGCGGTGACGCCGCGCTTCACGGCTTCCTTTGCCTTGGCGGCAAATTCCTCAGGCTCTTTTGCACCCGCGAACCAGCCGTTGACATAGATGCGCACCTTGTCGTTTATCTTGCCGCCGAGCAGCTGATAGACAGGGACGTTCAGATGCTTGCCGAGAATATCCCACAGCGCCATCTCCACTGCGGACAGCGCGCTCATCAGCACGGGGCCGCCGCGCCAATAGGCGTCGCGGTAGATGTTGTGGAAATGCTGCTCAACATCGAGCGGGTTTTTGCCCACAAGGTATTCCTTGATGTGCTCCAGCGCGCCGAGGAACGCCTTTTCCTTGTATTCCAGCGTGCCCTCGCCGATGCCGGTGATGCCCGCATCGGTATAGATTTTGACGAACACAAAGTTTGTGCGGAAGCAATCCACCACAAAGGGCTTTACATCTGTGACTTTCATAGCGGGATCCCCTTATAGATTGTCGGGATAACACGTCTGTCGCTTGCAAAATCTGTGGGGTCAAGCGCATCGAACATACCGAAATGCAGCGGCACGACCTTTTCTGCGTCGACGGCGGCGGCAAAGCGCGCCGCGTCGGTCATGTTCATGTTGTTGCCGACACCGTTGATCGGCAGAAACAGCACGTCCACGGGGCGGTCGATGTCGGTGAGTACCGTTTTGTTATACAGCGTGTCGCCGGTGATATAATAGGTCTTGCCGCCGTAGGTGATGAACGCGCCGATGGCGCGGCTGTCGCTGTGCTCGGCGTGCACCGCCTCAAAAACGACGCCCTTTTCCGTCCACTGCGTGCCGCGGTCAAACTGCACATAGTTGTTTTCGCCGCCGAACTTTTTTGCCGTCTGACAGGCGTTGCCGGAGGCGAGCACCGTGATGCCGTCGTGTTTTTTGAACAGCACCTCAAGCGTTTCGGGATCGGTGTGGTCGAGATGATCGTGCGTCAGAAGCAGCACATCGGGGCGCACATCGAAAAAGCGCGCGTCGATCGGCTGCCGCCGATAATTTTTGGGATTGACCTTCACGACACTATTGGATAAATAGGGATCAACCATGACCTTGACACCGTCAAAGTCGAAAAGCAGCCCCGCCTGTCCCAGCCAAATTACGTTCATACCTTGTCCTCCTTAATGTCAAACATGCGGACATAGTCCGCAAGAAAAGTGTCACCGATCGCGTCAAACGCTTCCTTACAGGGGACGTGCTCCGGCAGGCGATAGCCCTTCACCTCGGTGGAGATGAGGACAAATTCCTCGTGTCCCGAGATGTCCTCGGGGATCTTGCCGTCTTCCTTGCCGTCGAGCGTCACGCCGTCGTCCGTCCAGGCGGGATGGACCTTGCCCATCATGGCGGTGCGGTAGTCCCACTTGGTGCGATCGAGGGTGTCGCCGTCAAATTCGTCGCTCCAAACGAGACGAAAGCGCTTGCCCTCGGGCAGCAGGCTGGGTTCGTGGTTTGCGACTTCATAATGTTGCATTTTTTATCTCCGTTTCCGCGCGGGGTACTTGAAAAACTCCCCGCAACTGTCTATACTATATTCTGTCGGGAAAAATCCGTCAAGGGCTTTTCTTATCCGATTTTTTAGATTTCTTATCATCGGGGTTGGCAAAATGAACGAAACGGACTACACGGTTCTGCGCTGGGGCATTTTTGATTCCGGCATCAAATTTCCGAGCCTTTCCACCACGCACGGCAGAAAGCTCTCCTGCTTTGAGATCGAGCTGTTCACCGCAGACTGCGACGGCGTTGCCTATATCGACGAAGTGCCCTATGCCATGAAAAAGGGCACGCTCATCTGCGGCAAGCCGGGACAGGTGCGGCGCAGTCAGCTGCCGTTTCGCTGCTGCTATCTGCATCTGCAGACCGACAGCGAGCCGCTTTGCGAGCAGCTGGGCGCATTGCCGGATGCGACTGTTGTCACCGATCATGACGCGCCGGCGGCGCTGTTTTATAAAATTGCCGCCTGCGGCACGGAGACGCTGCCCGACGCGCTGTTTCTGCGCAGCTGCACCGACCGTATTCTCTGCACGCTGCTGCGACTGGCGGAAAACCGCACGCGCCCCGTTGCGGATGTTTCGGCGCATGCAGCGATGCTGGGCGATATGCGGGAATATATCGGGGCGCATTTTGACGAGCCGCTGTCGCTTGCCGTGCTGGCACAGCGCGCGGCGCTCAGTCCCGTGTATTTTCATCGCCTGTTCACCGCCTGCTACGGCATCACGCCCGCGCAGTATACGCTGACGGTGCGTCTCAACGCCGCCAAGCAGCATCTGCTGGCGGGGGATGACACGGTGGCGGAGATCGCACAGCTGTGCGGCTTTTCCTCACAATCCTATTTCAACTATAAATTCAAAGAACAGGTCGGCATGTCGCCGCTGCAATACCGCAAAAAAATGCTCAGCAAAATTGATCTCTGAGCGGGCATACTACCCTAAAAAGGGGGCTTTGCCATGCGGGTGATCGAGCTTTCGGACATTTGCAAATATTACGGTGCGGGCGAAACACAGGTGCGCGCACTGGACGGCGTGACGCTGTCGGTGGAAGAGGGAGAATTTTTGGCGATCGTGGGGCGCTCCGGCTCGGGGAAATCCACGCTGATGAACGTGCTCGGCTGTCTTGACGTGCCGACCGAGGGGGAATACCGCCTAAACGGTCAGTCGGTGTTTTCCCTGTCGCAGCGGGCGCTGTCCGCTATCCGCAATCGGTATATCGGCTTCATCTTCCAGCGGTTTTTCCTGCTGCCGACGCTGACGGCGCTCGAAAATGTGGAGCTGCCGCTTGTCTATGCCGGTGTCGGCAGACAAAAGCGGCGGGCACTTGCGGCGGAAATGCTGCAGAAGGTTGGGCTTGCCGACAGACTTTCCCACTATCCCGCACAGATGTCGGGCGGTCAGCAGCAACGGGTCGCGATCGCGCGCGCGGCGGTGGGAC
>URNF01000115.1 GCA_900549155.1 uncultured Oscillospiraceae bacterium
GTGAGCGTGACGTTGTACTCGGCGGCGATCTCGCGGATCTTCGCGCGCAATTCAGCGTCGGTCATGTCCTTGGTCTCGTTGAGGATGAGCTTGAGCTCGTTGACGATCTCGACCGAGTCATAGTCGCCGATGGCCTGCGCGAGCTCCGCCGTCGTCGCCAGCTCCTGCGAGGAGACGGCCTTGGCAGTCTCATCGAGCTTCGTGCCCGTAATGTCCTCATACGCCTTGTAGATGCCGGTCAGCGCCGCAGTGCCAGAGACGTCGAACGGCGCGGCCACGCTGATCTTCGCGTCCATGATGCCGGCAGTCGCCAGCGCGCTGATGTACATCTGGCTCGTGCAATAGGTGATGTGCGACGTGTTGACGGTCATGCCCTTTCCGGCGGCAAGCACCTCGATGGAGATGCAGGAGATGGCCTTCGTGCCGATCTGCGCGTCGCTGATGACACCGCTGAGGTATTGCCGTTCGTCCTGATTCGTGACGGTCAGCTCCTTGACGCTGCCGCGGAAGAGCTTTTCTTCCGGCGTGCCGAGGCACTGGCCCACGACGCCCTGCACGTCCCCGAAGCCCTCTGCCGCCAGCTGGGCGCAGAGGGTGGCGGGGTCTTCGCTGCCGCCGGTGAGGAAGAAGGTGGGTCTGCCCTGCATACACTCGGCCACCGGGTCGCAGGTGCGGCCATGGGCCGAAACAAGGTTCCACCCCTGCCACGGACGGCCCAGCGCCGCCGCCAGCAGCTGGATGCTGGAAAGGCCGGGCAGCACCCGGGCGCGGACGCCGAGGGCCTCCAGCTTTTCCATCATGGAGGACGCGCCGGAGTAAAAGCCGGTGTCGCCGCTGTAGACCAGCACGGCGTTCTCTGCGCCGGAGGTCTGCAGCAGCTCTGCCACCTCGTCGGGGCGGTAGGCAGCGGCGCGGTTCTCGGTGCAGCCGGCAGGCAGAACTGCCAGCAGACGCCGTGCGCCCAGGATGAGGTCGGCCTGCCGCAGTGCGGCCAGGCCCTGAAGGGTCAGGTTCTCCGGCTGGCCGGAGCCCATGCCGATGAGTGTCACGTTCATCTTATCATCTCCTTGCAGCGTTTCAGCACCTCGGAAGCCGTCTCGCCCTGCTCGGGCGGGCGGCGGATGACCACCAGCTGCGCCCCGGCGGCGGAGGCGGCGGAGGCGGCTGGCCCAACGGCGGCGGTGGCGGAGGCGGTGGTGCCGAGTGCACCAAAGCACTGGACGAAAAGGACAACACCTCGCAAGGCGGCAGCGGGGGCAAGGGCGGCAGCGCAGGATCGAGCGGCAGATCCGGCAGTGCGGGCACGCAAACGGGCACGAACGGTCACGGCTATAACGACGCGCGCCCCGGAAACGGCGGAAACGGCGGCAGCGGCGTGCAGGGAGTCGGCGGCAACGGCGGTTCCGGCGGCACGGAAAAGGACGACAAAAACTATAACGGCGGCAACGGCGGCGCAGGCGGTAAAGCCGTGAATCTGCAAGCATGGCACACGGCGGGCAGTCTCATCTTTTCCACCGCTGCCAACCTCAATGTCGCCACCTATGGCGACGGCGGCGGAAAAGGAACGGTGACGACACTTTCGCCGTATATCATCTATGACTTGATGGATTGCAAGGTCAATCTCTCGTCGAGTACGTACACCTATACGGGAAAACAGCTGCGCCCCACGGTGCAGAGCGTAACATACAGCGCATCGAGCGATCGGGACGGCAAAGCAGTTTTGAGCGGTACTCGTACGCTTGCAAGCGGCAACTACACCGTTGCCTACGGCGCAAACATCCACTGCCCGTCGGGCACGGTGAGCGTCACGGGTAGGCAGGACGGAAGCCGCACCACCGTGCAAACAAACGGCGCGGTGATCGGCGCGACCGACGTCCCCTTCACCATCAACAAGGCGCAGCTGACTGCGCCGATCCAAATGAGCACAACCGTACCGTATCCGAACCAAGCCGTGACGGCGACGCTCAACACCTATTCTTCCGCTACGGCGGGAACGGGACGGCTTTCCGCCCTTTTGCGGGAAAGCTCGCAAAAGACAGAGGGACCGCAAGTCACCTGGTCGCTGTCGAGCAGTGCCGGAAAGCTTACACAGACAAACGGGCTGCAGGCGCAGTTTATGTTCACAAGAGCCGCAACGATGCGCGTAACGGCATCTCTGCGGGACATGAACGATTTTGAGGACTGCACGGTGACATATTCCCTCACGGCACAGACGCCGCAGGCGTGGACACCCACCCTGTCGACGGACACGCCGCATCCGCGTGTTGCGGTGCGGGTCGTCCTGCCCACAGGGATCGGCAGCGCCGCCTATCAGTGGTATGCAAACGACACGGCGATCTCCGGCGCGACCGCGCAAAGCTACACCCCGACGGCGGCGGACAGCGGCAAAGCGCTTTCGGTCGCGGTGACACCGTCGGCGGACAGCGGCTATGCCGCATCCCGTGTCACTGCCGCAAACGCGGTGGAAGCGCACAAATACAACACCAACGGTTTTTGCACCGTGTGCGATGAATACCAGCCCGCAACGCCGGCGGACGGCATCTATCAGATCGAAAACGGCGGTCAGATGTTCTGGTTCGCCGCGCTGGTGAACGGCGACGGCACCCATGCGGTGTTTGCCGCAAAGGATCAGGCGGCATCGGCGACACTGACAAAGGATATCGACCTTGAAAACAGAGAGTGGAAGCCTGTCGGCAGCTACGGCAATGACTATACGGGCACATTCGACGGACAAAAACACACCGTTTCGGGGCTTTCGGTCACCAAGACCAATTCCTATACTGGTTTCTTCGGACGCACGACGGGAACAATCCGCGACTTCACAATAGAGGGCGCGATCACGCTGTCCGCTGCGGGTATCCGCATCGGCGGCGCCGTCGGCGCGGCATACGGCGGGACGGTGCGCGGCATCTGCTCGCGGGTCACGATCCGCGATGCGGGCTTTGAGAGCCGCCACATCGGCGGCGTGGTCGGCGGGGTGGACAATCCGGTGACCGCCATCGAGCAATGTCTGTTTGAGGGTAGCCTGCAGATCGCCGCTTCCATTGATTGCATCGGCGGCATCTTGGGCTATTCCAACGGCGGCGCACGCATCCGCAACTGCGCCAACCTCGGCACGGTCACGACCGACACGGTCGATGCCTATACGGGCGGTATCCTCGGCTATGTGAACAACGCTGCGCCGAGCATACAGAACTGCTATAACTACGGTGCGGTGCAAAACAGCGGCAAATATTGCGGCGCCATCGTCGGATGGATGCGCAACCACACCGCCGCGAAATACACCGATAACTATTATCTCTCCGGCTCCGCTCCGGCGGCGTTCGGAACGGGCAGCTACGCCACGACGGCAAAGGTCTATGCAAAGGATGCGGCGGCGTTTGCAAGCGGCGAGGTGTGCTATCTGATAAACGGCAGTTCCTCGGCAAGCGATGTGGTCTGGCGGCAGGATGTGGACAACGGGAACACCCCCTATGACCTCTATCCGCTGTTCGACGGCGGCATCGTGTTGCAAAATCGGGAGCATCACGACTGTACCACCGGCGGCTATACCTATACCTATTCCAACATGGCAAGCACCGAGGATCACATCCATCATCGCTATGTCAACGGTTTCTGTGCCTGCTGTGATGCGCTGGAGCCCGCCGTGCAGAAAAACGGGGTCTATGCGATCGAAAACGGCGGTCAGCTCTTTTGGTTTGCCGCACAGATCGACAGCGGTGCGATCCCGCTTGACAGTGCCGCAGCCCTTGCTGCGGATGTGGATCTTGAAGGCAGTAGGGACGGCGATCCCGCCGACTATGCGGGCATCACGAAAAGCCGCAATTTCCCCGGCGTCGGCACGTCGGCAAATCCGTATGCGGGCAATTTTGCGGGCGGCGGGCACACCGTGTCCGACCTGTATATCCATCGGGAGAATAAGACGGATGCGGTGATCGAAGGGGTCGGACTGTTCGGCTATGTGAACAATGCAACGATCGCGGGGCTGACCGTTTCGGGCAGCATCACGCTGCACAGGGAGACGACGGACGGCGAGATCAAGCGCATCGGCGGCGTTGTCGGCATAGCAAAGGGTTCGCACCTGTCGGAGCTTATCTCCTATGTCCGCATCACGGGCAGCGGCGCTGTCTATAACCATGTCGGCGGCGTGGTGGGCAGCGCGATGGACACCTCCGATGTCTTCAAATGCATGTACTTCGGCGCGATCGAGCTGGAAGCCACGACGGACTGCGTCGGCGGTGTCGTGGGCTATATCAACACGACATCCATACGGTATTGCGGCAATGTCGGCACGGTGAAGTCGGGATCTGCCAACGGTTATGTCGGCGGCGTTCTCGGCTATCTGAACAACAGCGGCGGCAGCGTCCGCAATTCCTATAGCTACGGTGCGGTGCAAAACGGCGGCGGCAGATACTGCGGTGCAGTCATCGGCTGTCTGCGCAGTCACAAGGCTGCGAATTTCACCGACAACTATTATCTCGTCGGTTCCGCTCCCGTCGACATCGATATCGACAGCAAATATGCACAGGATGTCGCGGCGACGGAAAAGGACAGCGCCGTCTTTGCGAGCGGCGAGGTCTGCTATCTTGCCAACAGCAAGACGAGCACAGGGGACAAGGCACTTTGGAAACAGGACGTGGACAACGGCAACACACCCTATGACAAATATCCCGTGTTTGACGCCGACGCGATCTATCTCCGCAGCGACTATACCTACAGCAACTTCCCCGAGAAGATCTCCGTCACGATCCGTTGGGGCGCGATGGAATTCGACTATCAGGGCGGACGCTGGGATCCCGATACGCACAGCTACAGCGGTGGCTGGACGGCGACCGTGACGGACGGTGATAAGCTGACCGTGCAAAACGACAGCAACGTGGCACTCAATGTCGCACTCACCTTCACGGCGGATGAGACGATGACAGCGTATGATCTGACAGGCAGCTTCGGCGGCGTTGCCGTCGGGACAAACCGCGTGGCGCGCGACACGGGTATCACCGCGAGACTTTCTCTGCGGTCGCTGGCGCCGGAAAGCATACGGGACAGCGGAAAGAAAAAGCTCGGCGACATCACCGTGCGTCTCACAACGATCGGAGGGAGTAACTGATGGCAGCACACGCACAGAAAAAAGAAGAAGAGGACAAAAAGAACAGAAAGTGGCTTTTGCTGCTGCTCTTGCTGCTTTTGCTGCTGATCATCGCGATCCTGGTGACGATATGGGCGCTGTTTTTCCGCACAAAGCCCACGCTTGCGCCGGATTATGCGCCGCGGCAGAATGAACAGTATGCCGAGGACATCGGCGACGCGGGCGACGAAAAGCTGGCGCAGGCAAAAGGCGGCGGTGCCGTCAGCCTGACCTATACCACAAAGGTAAACATCGACCTGTCCGACAGCACAGCCGATCTGTATTTTGCCAATCCGACAAAATCCAATCAGGATATCGTGCTGCAGATCGTCATACAGGATGTCGTGGTGGCGCAGTCCGGCACGATCTCCCCGGGCAAGCAGGTGAGTCGGCTGCACCTTTTGGACGGCGCCGCGGCAAGGCTTGCCCCCGGCGGCTATGACGGCATGTTCAAGGTGCTGTACTATCAGCCGGACACGCATGAAAAAACGATCGTCAACACGGAGATCCCCGTGAATATCACGGTGAATGCATAACCTCGCATCAGAACGCATATGCGTTTTGATATATATTTTCTGAAAAGGAGAAGTCAAAAATGAAGAAGAAAATTGTTGCAGTAGCTCTTACCCTGGCGCTTGTCATGGGCATGTCGACCATCGCGTTTGCGGCGGATAATACGCATGACAGTGTGCCCAGTTCCGAGGTCATCGGTGTAGAGGGTCTCTACAGCGGCACCGGTACGGTCGAGGATGTCTACAGCGTGAAGATCGAGTGGGGCGAAATGCTGTTCACCTACACGACCTCGGGCGACAAGACCTGGGATCCGACCGATCATTCCTATAATGTCGATGACACCGATAAGTGGGTGGCCAGCGGCAACGAGGTGACGGTGACCAACCATTCGAATCGTCCCGTGAAAGTTGCGTTTTCCTTCAAAAAGTTCACGGACAGATATCTGGGCAAATACACCGGCTCGATGGACGTGACGGAGCATACGCTCAAGGCGGGTGCCGAGGGCGAGTTTGACGCGGCGGATAAGGTGACGAGCAAGCTGACGCTTGACGGGCAGCTGAATGTTGTCGAAAACACGCAGACGAAGCTGGGCGAGATCACCGTTTCTCTCTCTTCGGTGACAGCAGAGCCGTAAGTGCATATCCTTGCAGGGCAACAGCACGTTGCCCTGCAAGGGTCATTTGCGATATTTGTCTCATGTGCTGCATGGGGCAAATATGACAAATGACGGGAAAGGACGCGAGATCATGATAAAAAGAATGTTGCCGATCGTGGCGGTACTTTGCGTTCTTGCCGTCATCGGGATGGCGGTCGCTTTGGTTTTCGGCGGGAAGACGGAAAGCTATTCTCCGCCGCCGTTTGACCCCGCGGCACAGGCGGGCAC
>URNF01000116.1 GCA_900549155.1 uncultured Oscillospiraceae bacterium
TCCGACAGCGGTGCCGGTGTGGGTAACTCTGCATATGACGGCGATAACGCCGTCTTTACCATGCGCAGCGGTGTGATCCGCGATAACGAGGCGGGCGCTGTCGGCGGCGGCATCTCCAGCTATACCAACGGCAGCGGCAAGGTGACCATCACCCTGTCGGGCGATGCGGTCATTCGCAACAACAAAGCGAAAAACGGCGGCGGCATCAGCAGCAGCTACGGCGGCGTGACGGTGACGATGTCCGAAAACGCCGCGATCAAGGACAACTCCGTTTCCGGCACACGGTATGATCAGAATAGCGGCGGCGGTGTCTATTTCATTGCCAGTTCTGCAAACTATCCCACCTTCAACATGAACGGCGGCACGGTTTCCGGCAACAGCGCAAAGCGCGGCGGCGGTTTCTGTGTCGGCTACGGCGCGCTGAACATACGGGGCGGTTCTGTCACGGGAAACACCGCAAGCTACGGCGGCGGTGTGTATGTGAATCATGCCGAGACCGTGACGCTCAGCGGCAAAGCAAACATCACGGGTAACTATGACGGCACAGGTGCCGACAAGAAGAACAACAATCTGTATCTGAATGTATCCGATCTGAAGATCATGGCTGCCGGGATGACCGACGGCGCCGAGATCGGTGTCACCTCGCCGAACGGCGCATCACTGCCCATGACCGTCACCGGCGACACCGTGACGAAAAACTATTTTGTTTCCGATGATGCCGCCTATGAAACGGCAATCGACTTGGACGGCTATGTGATCCTGAGAACGGTGACCGCAAAATACACCGTGAAGATAAATCTTCCCACGGACGGCAGTGCAAGCCACGTCACCACCACCGGCGCGCTGGAGCAGACTGTGGCAACCGATAGCTACAGAGCTGTGAGGGTACAGGCGGACGACAGCCACTATTTCAGCAACGACAATCGCCATGACCTCGAGGCAAAATTGGAAGGAACCGGCATCTATGTGGCGACGGTGAACGAAAGCGAAAGCCTCGTCATCACCGGTTCTCCCACGAAGAATGTCGAAGTTACGCTTGTCACAACGGCAAAAAGGAAGCACGTAGCACCCCGTGTTTGGGGTCAAGCACCCGACACGGCGGACGGCAATGGCTATATCAACACAAATGAAGGGCACTATTCTCTGGAATACCGCAGAAAGGGCACAGAGGAGTGGAAGAACTTCGGCGCTCTGCTGTGGTGCGCCGTGGAACCGGGCTATACCTATGAGGTGCGCTATAAATGCTCTGTCACCGATATGGTTTCTCCCATCAGCGAATGCTATGTGCCTACATATACCATCCCCAAGGTAGCGGATCCCACTCCCAATAACTATGTCTATGACGGTCAGCCGCATGACGGCGTGGCGCTGGGGCAGGACTATGCGGTTTCCTCCGGCACGAACACAGCGACCGATGCGGGAACGTATGTGGTATACATCACCCCCGCCGACGGCAAGCAGTGGACAGACGGCACGACGACCGCAAGGGCAGTCACCTGGCGCATCGACGCTGCCGATCAGGACGCTCCCGCGGGGCTGACCGGTGTGAAGCCCACCACGGTCGGGGCAAACGACGGCAAGATCACCGGCGTGACAGCTGCCATGGAATACCGCAAGACAGGTGCTGCCCAGTGGATCGCCTGCGCCGACGGTGAGATCACGGGACTTGCGGCGGGCAGCTATGAGGTGCGATACAAGGCGGTCAAGAACTATAACGCCGGCAAGGCGTTCACCGTCACCGTTCCGAGCGGCGACAAGCCGATCTTTGTGCTGACCGTTCTCGGCGGCAGTGGTTCGGGCAGCTATGAGCAGGATACGACCGTGACGGTCAAGGCAAACGCGCCCGCAGAGGGAAAGGTGTTTGACAAATGGGTGCTCCGCAGCGGCGACGCGACGATCGCCGACGTGAACAGCGCGACCACTACTGTGACCGTCAAAAATGCGGCAAGCACCGTCGAAGCGACCTATAAGGACGATAATCCGACGCACACGCACAGCTATGAGACAAAATGGTCGCATGATGCAGATAATCACTGGCACGCATGCGCCTGCGGCGACAAAGCAGACCTTGCGGCACACACCTTTGTCTGGAAGACGGACAAGGCGGCGACCGCGACCGAAACGGGACTGCGGCATGAGGAATGCAGCGTCTGCGGCGCAAAGCGCAGCGAGAACACCGTCATTGCAAAGCTCTCGGGCGAAAATACCGAAAACGGGAACAGCACTTCTCCGAAAACGGGGGATACCTGCAATATGTTCCTGTGGATCGCTCTGCTGTTCGTCAGCGGCGGCGTGGTCGTCGGCGCGACGCTCGCACCTAAAAAGAAAAAATGCAGTGAATAATGCTTATAACACAAAAGACAAAAGGCGGCTATCAAATGATAGCCGCCCTTTGCTGTATTTATCGGATAAAGTGCGTCGCAACGCGCGGTTCTTTTTCGGGAAGTCCGAACTGCTTTTTGCCGAGGGCGATGCTTTTCATGAGAAAGGTCATGTTTCTCGCCAGTGTGCGCATGGTCTGTTTGCCTTCCTCGTCCATGTCAGCTTCTCCCGCCGCACGTCCGTGGATGGAATTCCAATACTGACTGGACGCGATCGGCATTTGTGATATGGTGAAATACTTGTTCAGCTCGTCAAAGGTCGCTGAGCAGCCGCCGCGCCTTGCGCACACAACGCTTGCGCCGACCTTCATGGTCTTATCAAACGGTGTGCTGTAAAACAGGCGGTCGAGAACGGCAATGAGCGTGGCGTTGGCGGAAGCGTAATAAACGGGGCTGGCGATCACCAGCCCGTCGGCTTCCTGAAATTTCGGCGCCAGTTCATTGACAATGTCGTCAAAGGTGCATTTTCCGAGCGTTGCGCATCGCCCACAGGCAACACAACCGCGCACATCCCGATTGCCGACCTCGACGATCTCGGCATCAATGCCCGCCGCACCAAACACCTTTTTCATCTCGTTCAGCGCGACAGCGGTGTTTCCGTTTGCGCGCGGACTGCCGTTTAACATCAATACCTTCATGTTCTCTGCTCCTTTATTTGACTTGCATCGGTATCCGCAAACAGTATAGCACATATTCCGAAAAAAGTATACGCCGAAAAATGCGTTTGTGTCGGCAAGACGCCGCGTTGCCGTTTGTTTTGCAAAACAGAAAGATCCCGAAACCGGTTGACAACCGAGCGTTTGACAGGCATAATAACGAGGATAAAAAAGCTTGTAACACTCTTTGTTTCCCGCCGTCATACATACGGGGGCAAGGTATGAAGACTATATTCAGTGAAACGCGCACACCGATCGGGAAAACAGCGCTTTCGAAAGCGGCAGTGCACACCGCACTGATTGTTGCGTGCGGTGCGCTGTTGGGCATGCTGGCAAAGCTGTTGGATATATACACGGTCGATCTCGGCGATGTCTTTTCGCAAATGTCCGTTTGGATCTTTCTCTGCACGGTTATTGCGGCGCAAAGCAGCACGCCGCACAGAGCCGCTGTGAATGTCTTTGGCTTTTGTATGGCGATGCTGGCAACATATTATCTGACCGCAGATCGGACGAAAAGCGTCTATTCCGCGGCATTTGCGCGCGGCTGGACGTTGTTTGCGCTGCTGTCGCCGCTGTTTGCCTTTTTCTCCTGGTATGCAAAGGGGAAAGGGCGCATTGCTAAGCTGCTCACCGTCGGTATTCTGCTTGTGATGCTCGCTGCGGCAGTGATCCTGTTTGACAGGGTGCGGGTTGCCGATGTGGTTTTTGCTGTTCTGACAGGCTTTGTTTTGCGAAAAAACGAGAAAAGTGGGTGAAGTGTTCGGGTGAAGGACTTTGAAAGAATATATACGGCATACTACGATGTCGTATTCCGATATGTGTTGTCTCTTTGCCGGAATGCAGTATGGGCGGAGGAGATCACCGAAGAAGCCTTTTTCAAGGCGCTGAAAAGCATAGACCGCTTTCGCGGCGAATGTAAATGGGATGTCTGGCTGTGCCAGATCGCGAAAAATACATTTTTCACTGCAGCAAAGCGACGACAGCGGCAGACGGATTTCCCGCCTGCGGATATTTTGTCGGATGCTTCGGTCGAACAAAGTCTGTGCGATAAAGAAACGGCACTGCAGATACACAGGCTGCTCCACGCATTGGAAGAACCGTACAAAGAGGTGTTTTGGATGCGCACCTTCGGAGAGCTTGCTTTTCGCGACATCGGCGCTCTTTTCGGCAAAACGGAGAGCTGGGCGCGCGTCACATACCATCGGGCAAAAATGAAGATCAAGGAGAAATTGACATGAACTATTCCTGTGAAGTCATACAAGACCTCTTACCGCTGTATCTCGACGGTGTGTGCAGCGCACAAAGCCGCACGGCGGTCGAACAGCACCTGCGGGAATGTCCCGCTTGCCGAAGCTTTTTGGACACGATGCACGAAGCCGACACAGTGGAAACAGCAGGCTTTGACGCGGAAAAAGAACGTCAAAGAGCAGCTTCGTTCAAGGCCGTCAAAAGAAGTGTGCGCAGACGGCAGATGCTCGCTGTCACGGTCGCGGTGGTGCTGCTGGCAACAGCGGCACTGGTGACCGTCGGTATTCTGAAAAGCACGGTGAACGTCGTAGCATATCGGGACAATGTCTCCGTTTCCATGACGGACGGAAATTTGATAGGACGCCTGCAGGGAAGCAGGGAAACCGCCGTGAGTATCAAAAGAGTCACCGGTATCATAAACGGACGGGAGGAAACAGTCCTGTTTTTCTGTGTATCCGACACAAGGTGGGATGCCCTCACCACCGACGCAAAAGTGTTTTCGGAATTTACCCTTTGTCCTGCGGACAAAAGTGCAGATGCGGTCGATGCCGTATACTACTACATGGGAGCGTATACGGGCATTGAAAGCATGAACAGCGATGACCTGCAAAAGATCATCGCTGATTCGAAGCTGCTGTGGAAAAAGTAGGTCAAATCACGCATATGCAAAACCACCCTCTGCCGATCACTCGGCAGAGGGTGTTTTTTTTAGATAGCCAAATGCGGAAGTCTTACATTACTTCTTGTCCTTGATGGCGGCCTGCGCAGCAGCGAGGCGCGCGATCGGCACACGGTAGGGGGAGCAGGAAACGTAATCAAGACCGATCTTGTGGCAGAACTCGATGGAAGACGGGTCGCCGCCGTGCTCACCGCAGATACCGCAGTGCAGCTCCGGACGGGTCTTCTTGCCGAGCGTAACAGCCATGCCCATCAGCTTGCCGACACCGACGGTGTCCAGACGAGCAAACGGATCGGACTCATAGATCTTGTTGGCATAGTAGGCGGGCAGGAACTTGCCTGCGTCGTCACGGCTGAAGCCGAAGGTCATCTGCGTGAGGTCGTTCGTGCCGAAGCAGAAGAACTCCGCTTCCTTCGCGATCTCGTCCGCCGTCAGCGCGGCACGCGGAATTTCAATCATGGTGCCGACTTCATACTTCAGATCAACACCGGTAGCAGCGATCTCCGCATCTGCGGTCTTGACAACGATGTCCTTCACGAACTTCATTTCCTTGACTTCGCCGGTCAGCGGGATCATGATCTCCGGAACAATGTTCCAGTCGGCATGACGACCCTTGACAGCGATAGCAGCCTTGATGACCGCCTTGGTCTGCATGACCGCGATCTCCGGATAGGTGACAGCCAGACGGCAGCCACGGTGACCCATCATCGGGTTGAACTCGTGCAGATCGGAAATGACCTGATGGATATAGGCAACGGTCTTGCCCTGCGTCTTTGCCAGCGCTTCGATGTCCGCCTCGTCGGTGGGCACGAACTCATGCAGCGGGGGATCCAGGAAGCGGATGCAAACGGGCATTCCCTCCAGTGCCTCATACAGCTTCTCGAAGTCACCCTGCTGATAGGGCAGAATCTTCTCCAGGGCAGCTTCCCGCTCCTGGACGGTGTCGGAGCAAATCATCTCCCGGAAAGCGGCAATGCGCTCCGGCTCGAAGAACATATGCTCGGTGCGGCACAGACCGATGCCCTCGGCACCCAGCTCCTTTGCCTTCTTGGCATCGGCGGGGGTGTCGGCATTGGTGCGCACGCTCAGGCGGCGGTACTTGTCAGCCAGCGCCATGATGCGGCCAAACTCGCCGGCAATTTCGGCATCTACGGTGGGGATGATGCCGTCATAGATGTTGCCGGTGCTGCCGTCGATGGAGATGAAGTCGCCCTCGTGGTAGGTCTTGCCGCCCAGGGTGAACTGCTTGTTCTCCTCGTCCATCTGAATGTCGCCGCAGCCGGAAACACAGCAGGAGCCCATGCCGCGTGCCACAACGGCTGCGTGGGAGGTCATGCCGCCGCGAACGGTCAGAATGCCCTGTGCGGCCTTCATGCCTTCGATATCC
>URNF01000117.1 GCA_900549155.1 uncultured Oscillospiraceae bacterium
TGTTTTCACCGCCTCTACTACTACTACTGAAAAAAGAAAGAGGTATATATCTCTTTTTCTTTTAGAATTTAACTTATTACACTTTCCACAGAGAGGATGACGTATCGTATGCAATTCACATGTGCCATGGAACAGCTGGTGAGCGCCGTATCCAACGTACAGCGCGCCGTCGCCGCGAAAAGTGCTGTGCCCGCTCTTGAGGGTATCCTGTTGCGCACCACGCACAATGCGCTGTTTATCGCGGGCTTTGACATGGAGCTCGGCATCACCACCACCATTCCCGCAAGTGTCAAGGAGATCGGCGAGATCGTGGTGTCTTCCCGTCTGTTCGGCGACATCGTGCGCAAGATGCCGGGAGACAGCGTGAGCTTTTCCTGCGATGAAAAGGGCAACACCACCATTCGCAGCGAAATGACCAGCTTCACCATTTCCGGCATTTCGGCAGCGGACTATCCGGAGCTGCCCTCTGTCAACGATGGCGTGGGCTTCACGCTGCCGCAGGATGTGCTCAAAAGCATGATCCGTCAGACGTTGTTTGCGGTGGCACAGCCGAACGATCCGCGCCCCATCTGCACCGGCACAAAATTCGAACTGGCGGACGGCAAGCTGAAGCTTATTTCCGTCGACGGCTATCGTCTGGCGATGCGCAGCGAAGCGATCGACAGCGAGGAGAACATCTCCTTTGTCGTGCCCGGCAAGACGCTGCAGGAGGTGCTGAAGCTGCTCGGTGACGAGGAAACCCCCGTTTCCTTTGCGGTCGGCAAACGGCATGTGGTCATGAGCATCGACGGCTATGCGGTCATTTCCCGCCTTTTGGACGGCGAATTCATGGCATATGAGCGCACGATTCCGAAAGAGATCAAAACCACCGTGTTTGCCAACACGCGTATGATGATGAACGCGGTGGACCGCGCGTCGCTGGTCATCAACGACCGCATGAAATCGCCGCTTGTGTGCGATTTCAAGGACAATGTCGTGAACATTTCCTGCTCCACGCCGCTCGGCAGCGCCAGCGACTATGTCGAGGTGCGGCAGGACGGAAAATCGGAGCTGATGGGCTTCAACAGCCGCTTTCTCCTGGATGCGTTGAAAAACAGCGAAACGGACGAAATCCGTATTGAGTTAAACGGCGCGCTGTCGCCGATGAAAATTCTGCCGGCAGAGGGCGATAGCTTCCTGTTCCTCGTGCTGCCGGTGCGGCTGAAAAATTCTGCAAACTGAGGCGCTTTCATGAAAAAGACGATAACGATCGATACGGAATATATTCGGCTGGACGCGCTTTTGAAGCTGTCCGGTGCGGCAGACACCGGCGGCATGGCAAAGGTGATGGTGCAAAGCGGTGAGGTGCTGGTGAACAATGAAGTTTGCACCATGCGGGGCAAAAAGCTCAGAACCGGCGACACCGTCACCGTGCCGAAAACCGGGGAGGAGATCGCGGTTTGTTCATCCGGCACTTAACATTTTCCGGCTTTCGCAATCTCAAGGAGGGCGCGATTGCGCCGGAAAAAGGCGTCAACATCCTTTATGGCGACAATGCGCAGGGAAAGACAAATCTCCTGGAAGCCTGCTGGCTGTTCACGGGGGGCAAGAGCTTTCGCGGCGCAAAGGACAGGGAATGTGTGAACCTTTCCGCCGAAAAAGCAGAGCTTTCCATGCGGTTTGAGGCGGAAGAACGGGAGCAGACGGCGACGCTGCATTTCGGCATGCGCAAGACACTCATCTTGAATGACGTTCCGCAAAAGTCTGTTTCCGCCATCACGGGCAGATTTTGTGCCGTGGTATTTTGCCCGACGCATCTGCAGCTCATTTCCGGCACGCCGGACGGGCGGCGGCGGTTCATGGATGCCGCCTATTGTCAGCTGCGCCCCGGCTTTGCGGGGGTGATGAAAGAATATCACCGCGTGCTGACGCAGCGCAACGCGCTGTTGAAGCTGCACCGCGACGACGATTTCACGAAAACGCAGTTGGACGTCTGGGACGGACGGCTGGCGGAGAGCGCCGCAAAGGTGACGCTGGCGCGCCTTGCCTATCTCAAAAAGCTGTCCCCGCTTGCGACCGCTTTTTATGACGGGCTGTCGGGCGGACGGGAGCAGATGGCGCTTTCGCTGTCGACGCAGGTCGGGGAGACCGTCGGGGTGACGCTTGCCGATCTTGCCGCACAGTATCGCACACTGCTGCAAAAAAGCCGCGCGGTCGACATGGCGGCGGGATTTTCCACCGTCGGCGCGCACCGCGAGGACATGTGTCTGGACATTGACGCGGTGAGCGCGGACAAGTATGCGTCCCAGGGACAGCAGCGCAGCGCTGTTTTGGCGCTCAAGCTGTCCGAGACGGCGCTTTTGAAGGAAATCTCCGGCGAACAGCCGGTGATGCTGCTCGACGATGTGATGAGCGAGCTGGACGTCGCAAGGCAGGATTATATCCTCAACCACATCGATAACGGGCAGGTGCTCATCACCTGCTGCGATCCCGTTGCCATCGAACGGCAGACGGGAGGCAAGGTATTTCATATACAAAACGGAGAAATCACAGAGAAATAAACGATCAGTAAAGGAAAAAGTGTATGTTTCTGCATATCGGACAGGACACCGTGGTGCGTGATCGCGAGATCATCGGCATTTTTGACATAGAAAACACCACGGTGACGAAAAACACCCGCGGCTTTCTCGCGGCGGCGGAGAAAAAAGGACAGACCGTCGCTGTGTCAAACGAGCTGCCCAAATCCTTTGTGGTGTGCGGGGACAAGCGGGGAGAAGAGCGGGTGTATATCTCGCAGATCTCAACTGCCACGTTATATAAAAGATATAAAACCGTGAGGAAAGGTAAGGAATAAGATGGCTACTGAAATGGAAATGGATCTGGAGCTGGAAAACAGTCTCACCCGCGCCGACGATACGGCGTATGATGCGAGCCAAATTCAGGTGCTCGAAGGACTCGAAGCGGTGAGAAAGCGCCCCGGCATGTACATCGGTTCGACCGGTCCGCGCGGACTGCACCATTTGGTGTATGAAATTGTGGACAACTCCATCGACGAGGCGCTGGCGGGCTACTGCACGCACATCGAGGTGGAAATTCTGCCGGGCGACATCATCACCGTGCGCGACAACGGCCGCGGCATTCCGGTCGATCTCAACGAAAAGCTGGGACTGCCGGCGGTGACGGTGGTGCTGACGGTGCTGCACGCGGGCGGCAAATTCGGCGGCAGCGGCTATAAGGTGTCGGGCGGTCTGCACGGCGTCGGCTCGTCGGTCGTGAACGCTTTGTCCGAATGGCTCGAGGTGGAAATTTCCAGAGGGGGCAAGGTGTATGCCCAGCGGTTCGAGCGCGGCACGCCTGTCAACGATCTGACCGTCATCGGCACGTCCGAGACCGACGGTACGTTCATCCGTTTCAAGGCGGACGCGGAGATCTTCACGGAAACCACGGAATATGACTTCGAAACGCTGCAAAAGCGGCTGCGCGAGCAAGCGTTCCTCAACGCGGGACTGCGCATCTCCCTTTCCGACAGCCGCGATCCCGAAAAGCCGATCGCGGAGACCTATTGCTATGAGGGCGGCATTTCGTCGTTTGTGGAATTCATGAACAAAACGCGTGGCTATGTGCCGCTGCACGACACGGTGGTGCACATGTCCACCTATGAGGGGGACTCCATCGCCGAGGTCGCGTTCCAGTATAACGACAGCTATAACGAGACGATCGTCTCCTTTGCCAACAACATCCACACCGTCGACGGCGGCACGCACGAGACGGCGTTCAAAAACGGCATCACCCGCATCCTCAACGACTATGCCAGACGGTATAAGATGCTCAAAGACGGCGACGCCAATCTGAAGGGCGACGACGTCAGAGAGGGCATCACCGCCGTTATCAGCGTCAAGCTCAAGGACGCGCAGTTTGAGGGACAGACGAAAGCAAAGCTCGGCAACACGGCGATGGGCACGCTGGTCAACCAGCTTCTCAACGAAAAGCTCGTCCCGTTCCTTGACGAAAACCCCGCGATCGCAAAGGGTATTCTCGAAAAATCCATCAACGCCGCGCGTGTCCGCGAGGCGGCACAGAAAGCCCGCGAGGCGGCGCGCAACAACAAAAAGCTGTCCGCCACCCGCATGCCCGAAAAGCTTGCCGACTGCATCTGGAACGATGCCGAGCGCACCGAGCTGTACATCGTCGAGGGCGATTCCGCAGGCGGCTCCGCCATTCAGGGGCGCGACCGCAACTATCAGGCAATCCTGCCGCTGTGGGGCAAGATGCTCAACGTCGAAAAGGCGCGCATCGACAAGGTGTTCACGAACGAAAAGCTGCTGCCGATCGTCATTGCGCTCGGCTGCGGCATCGGCGAGGACTTCGATATTTCTAAGCTGCGCTATGGCAAGATCATCATCATGGCGGATGCCGACGTCGACGGCTCGCACATTCGCACACTGCTTCTGACGTTCTTCTTCCGCTATATGCGGCCGCTCGTGGATGAGGGGCACGTGTATATCGCCCAGCCGCCGCTTTTCAAGGTGTCGAAGGGCAAGCAGCTGCGGTATGCGTTCTCCGACGAGGAGCGCGATCGGTATATTGCCGAATTTGAGGGCAAGGCGGATGTCCAGCGGTATAAGGGTCTCGGTGAGATGGACCCCGAGCAGCTGTGGGAGACGACGATGGATCCCGCTTTCCGCACTATGCTCAAGGTGTCGCTCAGCGACGCCATCGCTGCGGATGAGACATTCTCCATCCTGATGGGGGACAAGGTCGAGCCGCGCAAGGACTTCATCGAAAGAAATGCACAGTATGTGCAAAACCTGGATATTTGACATGGAAAACAAAGAAACCGTCGGGTTCTTGCCGCTTTCGTTCGGCATTGACCTCGACAAAGCAGAATATGTCCGCTTTTTTTCGCAGATGCGGATGTTTGACGGGAGCTATCGCATGAAGGTGTGGCTCGGCAGCACCGTCACGACGGGGCTCTTGTGTCTGCTGTTTTTCACGGTGGATGCAAGCGTCGAGTCGCTCAAAAGTGCGACGACGCTGTGGCTTTTGGGATTGACGGCGCTGGCGGCGTTCATCACATGGGTGGTGCTGCCGCTGTCCTCGAAATGGCAGGCGGCGCGGCAGTATGCGACGGCGCGCGAAAACGGCACGGACTTTTTCGGTGTCGTGACTCTCTCCGAGGAAAGCATCAAAAAGGAAACGACGGGCGGGACGGTGGAGCTGTCCTTTTCCGACGGCGTGATGTTTTTTGAAACGGCGGAAATGCAGGTGTTCTATGCCCCCGGCAAACGCGCGATCGTGCTGCCCGCGCGGTGCATGACCAAACAAAACGCCGACACCGTGCGTGTTGCGGCGGCACGGCTGACAACGCCGCTGCCGACAAGAGGCGGCGCGCGGCTGCTGGCGGAGCGGGACGAGCCGCTCCCCGCCGAGCTGCCCGCCCAGGATGCGCCGCTTTTCTCGGTGCGCATCTGCTATCGTGAGAACGAACGGCGGGTGCTTGCCCGCGAAATTTGCAGGCGGCTTGCCGACGGGTACATTCTGCCCTATGCGCTCACGGCGTTTGCGGTGGCGCTGGTACTCGGCATCACAGACACGTTTTCTTCCGCCGTCATCGGCTTTTGGATCACGGTCATTTTGCTGTTCGGCATCCTCTTTTTGCGGGTGCGGCAGCATTATCGCAATATTATGGACAGCGACACTTCCGGCTACACCCTGTCTCTCACCGACAACGCGATCATCGCGGACGGCGGCAAGGAGAACGGGCGGCTGGTGCTCCCCTGGGAAAAGCTGCGGCACGCGGTGGAGGGAGAGGATGCGGTGGAGTTTTATGACCGCCGCCACTATCTCTATCTGCCCCGTCGCTGCATTGAGGATATGGATGCTTTCCGCGCGCTTGTCGAGCGCTGTCGGAAAAGAGAAAGGAACGGTTGAGAATGGACGAATTTACTCACGATCCGGCGCTTGCCGCCGAGGAAACTGCGGGCGGCAGCCAGGTGACGAAGGTTTTTCCCGTGGATCTCGAAAAGGAAATGAAAAAGAGCTTCCTTGAGTATTCCATGTCGGTCATCGTGTCGCGTGCGCTGCCGGATGTGCGGGACGGCCTAAAGCCGGTGCATCGCCGCATTTTGTATACCATGCATGAAAACAGCCTGACGCCGGACAAGCCTTACCGCAAGTGCGCGGACACGGTCGGCGCGGTGCTCGGCAGATACCATCCGCACGGCGACGCGTCGGTGTATGACGCGATGGTGCGTATGGCACAGGATTTTTCACTCCGCTATCCGCTCATTGACGGTCACGGTAACTTCGGTTCCATCGACGGCCATCCCGCCGCTG
>URNF01000118.1 GCA_900549155.1 uncultured Oscillospiraceae bacterium
GCCCGCACCCGCCGAGAAAAACGGAAAGCATGCACACACAGATGATCGCTGTTCTCAACCGTTTCATGTCCATCCTCCTCAACCGATCGGTTTGTAAAACGCGTCCTGTCCCATATGACCTTTCACAGCCCGCCAGCGACATTTTGCCGCGCAGATCACCGTTCCGTCATAGCTGTCCATGTCCGCCGCCGTCAGTCCGCCGCAATCGCACCAATAGATACGGTCGTCTTCCATGAGCATCGTTGCGTCAAGGATCTCACAGGTGTAGCCATCATCGGCGGGGATAAGCTGCAATCGGTGCAAGCCTGAAAACTCCAATTCGAGCATCGATATGTCCGGAAACTGTCGCTGTATGATCACATGCAGCTTCAGTTGTTCGTTTACGGGTCGCATCGCCAGATTTTCATCGACATATGCGCCGCTTTCATAATGTATCTCCTTGATGCAGCTGTCATGAAAATAGTAAATGCTCTCCATAAACGCCGTGATATCCTGCATGTCTTTCAGTTCATTCCACATGCTGACACCCCCTTTGCCGTTATTTTTTCGAAAACTGAATACGGTTTGTGAGACACCAAAGCCTTGCAACGTTGGACAAAAAGCCAAAACGGAAACCGATCCACGCATCGTGCAAGCCGCAATCGTTCACCGCCTTGTGAAACGCGCTGATCGAATCCACATTCTTCTGCCGCAGCACCTCATGCTCTTTCACAAACGCGTCCGTGATCGCCCTTTCCCGAATTTTGGGGACAGCCAGCATGTCCGCCGTTGACAAAGCGGGCGGCAGGCTGTGCGCAAAATAAAAGGTATATGTTTGCGGATCGAAAAACGCATCCGAATAGCTGTCTATGTAGGAAACGGCATCTTCCAAATCAATGCACATAATCTCACCCCATAGTATATTACCATGTGTAAAAAAGTTTTTCAACATTTTCTTGTAATATAGGCGATGTGGACAAAGCGATACGGACGCATCCGCTTTTCGGCTAAACAAAACGCCCCACAGGTGCATCGCTTTTGCACCTGTGGGGCACGGTTATACGGGGAAGGTGTCACATCACTCCTGTGTATCCTGTGTGGGAGCCGCGGTCGGCTCTGCAGCGGGAGCAGACGGAGCAACCGGCGCTGTCGGTGCAACCGGTGCTGTCGGTGCAACCGGTGCTGTCGGCGCTGCCTGTGCGTACGGCGCTGCCTGCGCGTACGGCGTAGCCTGCGCATACGGCGCGACCGGCGCATACGGTGCTGCAGGCGGCATCATCTGCATCTCCGCGATCGGGCGCAGTGCGCTGCGATACTGGAAGATCAGGATGCCGAACAGCACCAGCGCAGCCGCGTTGCACAGAAGAACGATCGCCTGGAGAGGCGTACCGGCGAATGCAGAAAGCAGCAGTATCAGCGCCGTCAGGAAGTTCATGACTGCCACAAAGCCGGAGGCTTTATAATAGGCAACACCGGTCGTCACCGTCTTTTTCACCTTGTTGATGGTGGAGATCATCAGGGCAAAATATACGATAAACAACGCCATGATCGGTATCAGAAAAATTTGCATGACGGTGATCGCCATATTTGCAATCATAGCGGCATCGGGGTCGCTCAGCTCAGACTGCAGGAGCCCTGCCAACGTACCGCCGAGGAGAGCGAAAACGACTTCGAAAAGCACAGTGACAAGACAAATAAGCACCAGCGAAATAATTGTCATCACCTTGATCATCGTCAAACCGGTGGTCTTCATGCCGCTTGTCGACGTATTGGCAGCCGCCGCATAGGTCATCCACACGCCGACAACAAGCAAAATATTCGGCAACATACCGATCACCACACCCGGCACGGACGACCGCTGACCATCCAGCGCGCCGAAAACCCCATCGCCACCAAATTGATCCACGGCAGTCGTGATCTGCACAAACGCATTGTCGCTGTCAACGATCGAATTGATGCAGTTAAAGAGCAGCATCGCCGAAAGCAGGATCGCCGCAATCAAAAACAGCTTCGAAGCGCCGAGGCGCTTGACGGCTTCCACCGCCGGATTCGGCGCATACGCCGCCGTCGGCTGCTGCGCCTGTGCAAGACCGGCGCCGCATTGCTCACAGAACGTGTTGTTGTCGGCGTTCACAGCGCCGCAATTAGGACATACCATGAAAAATTCCCCCTCAAATTATCATCAGGTGCTGTACCGTACAGCCCACAATCAGTGTAGCATGTTCTCACTGTCACTGTCAACACCCAACAGCGTCTTATATGCACCTTTTCTGCACTGCACACTGGTGAGCGCCGTGTGGGTGACGCCGAGCAGTCGATCCATTTCCCGCGCAGCGTTTTTGTATGTACCGTTCGTGTGATGCACCAGGATATAGGACGCACTGCGTACCCTGCCCGCTGCCGCCTTGCAAAAGCTGCGCACCGGTGCGGCAAGAGCAAACACCCAGATCGGCGCACAGACCGTCACATGCTCATAGGCGGAAAGATCGACCGTGATCGGTTCGATCGGCATGTCCCATCGGTGCATGCCGAAACGTCCGCACCACCAAAATCCGCGCGTGCCCTCTGTCCGTTCGGTGGAGCGAATCTCATAAACCGCGGCGCCCGTCCGCTCCGCTTCCTCCAAAGCAAGCTTTTTTACATAGCCCATACGGGAAAAATAGACGACCAGCCGTCGCGGATCGCTCCCGATATGCGGATAGGCGGCAGCGTCCACCGTGAATTGCTCCTGTTTGCGAAACACCCATGCCGCATAGCCCGTCGCCGCCTGGCAGCAGCCGAACAGGAAATAGCTCGTGGACATGAAATTTGGCGGGAACATATAAAACTGAATGCAGATCCACAGCATGAGTGTCACGCCGAAAACGCCGCCGAGAACCACGCCCGTCGGCTTTTTCGCCAAGATCAGCCCTGCAGCCGTCAGGTTGGACAGTCCGTTCACAATAAGCAGTGCAATGCCCGAAAAGGTGAAATCCCGAAACAGCACATCCGCAAAGGGCAGCACCTGAAAATACGGCAGCATGGCATCCATGCCCATTGCCTTTCCGCTCGGGTCAACAAGCATGCCGGTTGCACCCGCAACGGCGCCGGTACCGATAAACAGCGTCCAAAAAAGCAGCCATCGCCGCGCCGTTTTATATCTTGATTTCGTTTTCACAATATCCCCCCCTGTCCAATAAGTATACCATTTCCTGTCAACGCGGGCAAAAGTGCGGACATATGTGACACATACCGCGATGCAAATGGAAAACGTTGACAATTATTTACATCAATGCTATACTCATAGGCGCAACATACCATTGATTGACAAGGAGCGTAAACATGGTTCTGAAGATCGTCCGCGTGATCCTGCTGCTGTTTTCCATGTACGGATACACACAGTATCTTGTGTCAAAGCGGAAACTGAAAATTGAACTGGCGTTGCCGGTTTTGCTGAGTGCCATCGGTGCTGCGGTGTTTCTGGCAGGACTTTTGCATGTGATGAAGGAAGTCTCGGCGCTGATCTTTCTTTTCGGCGCCGTGCTCGGTGTCGTCTCCCTCAAGCGACGATATGCCCTGCGGGAGCTGTTCACGGTGGGGACGATCGTTTGCGCCGTCATGGCAGCGGTGCTGCTGTTTCTTACATACGGCGTCAAATTCACGCAATACGACAATCTCAGTCATTGGAGCGTCGCTGTGCGCCTGCTGGTGACGGAAAACCGTTTCCCGAACTTTGAGGATACCGTTGTTTTCTTCCAGTCATATCCGGTGGGCAGCGCGTCGCTGATGTATTATTTCGCAAAGATCACCGGCATACGCAGCGAGTGGTTCTATATATGGACACAGCAGATCGCGACGGTATGCTTTGCCGGAAGCCTATTTGCGTTCTGTCAAAAGAAAAAGCCCGTTGAATACGGTGCGACGACGCTTGCCGTTTTCTGCCTTCTGTTCTGTGTGCCGGGGTTCAGCATTCTGTCCGAGATTTTGGTGGACGAGCTTTTGGCGTGCCTGGGTGTTGCCGGCGCTGCCGTTTGCCTCTTCTACAGAGAGGATCTGCAAAAACTGCTTTTTGCACTCGTGCCCATCAATATATTCTTAGTCGCCATAAAAAACAGCGGAGCGTTCTTCGCCTCTGTCCTTTCGGTGTACTTCCTGTTTCTTGTCGTGAAATCCGGGAAGATCAAGGTCCATATCTCATTCAAAAGTATTTTGGCGGTGATCTCACCGTTTATCGTCATGTATCTTTGGAAGCAACATGTAGCCTTTTCCTTTGTCAGCGGCATGGAAACAAAACATTCCATGTCACTGGATAACTTCAAACACATATTCGCGAAAAAGAGTCCCGAACTCATTTCACAGGTGACAGAGTCTTTTCTGAAAAGAATGTTTGCGTTTGATAATCCGTTTCTGATAATCCTCATAGCACTTCTCGCGGCGCTGCTGATCATAAAAATACGCAAGCTGCAAATACCGCAGTATAAGGAAACCGTCGCGCTGATCATCGGTACTTACCTGATCTATATGATCGGCAACTACGGTATGTATATATTCTCCATGCCGAACTATGAGGCGTCTATACTTGCCTGCTATGACCGCTATCACATGACCGGTGTGGCTTTTGTTGCGGGGATCCTTTTCATACTCCTGCTGGAAATCTACCATGCTTTCGGAAAAGGTTCAAGCCCGGTGAAGGCAAAAACCGTTCTGTGGCGCGCCGCCTATATTGCGGCTGCAGCTGTTACCGTATGGTTTGCCATCACACCTGTCGCAAACAGTTTCAAAAGAGCTTCGTATGAAGGCAGCAAGCGGCAACAGCTCGACAGCGTCGTGGAAAAATACCGTCTCGATGTATCCGGCAACCGTTCGTTCGCCGTCATTTGGGATTTTAACGATTCCGATTACACCTTCTTTTTGACACGTTATGTCCTGAACACGGGGAATATTAAAGAGATAGACCCAAACAACCCAGGTGACCTACAAGCAAAAATGCAGGGATATGATTACCTCGTTGTGCCCGAACACAACGCCGCCATTGACGCTTTTCTCACGCAACATTTCGGTAACTGCAGTGAGGACGCTTACTCACTGACCTAACATCAAAAAACTGCCGACCGCGGTCGGCAGTTTTTTGTTTTGCACAGGATGGTTATTTCTCCTTCGAAAAGTCATTCATGGCGCGTGGCTTGACGCCGGCGGGGATGGGACAGCGATAGCCGTTCGGGCCGATGCGCTTTTTGTGCTCCGCCTTTGCCGCAGCCAAGAGCGCCTCGTCGTCGATCATTAACGGACAAGAAATCCAGATCCATATCATTTTCTCCTCGTCAATCAATGGTACATGACCGGTAAAGCTGAAGTATGCGGGCATGTCAACGCGTCTCTAATATTTGCAAATATAGTATTTGTCCTTAACAAACGAAGACAGTTTGTTTCTGATATCGTCGACACTTCCGCCCTCGACGGTTGATTTATCAACAAGGAACACCTGATTGTTGGCTTGATACAAAAAGAAATAGTCCGATGTTTCATAAACCTTGGCGAACAAGGAGTATTCCATTTCAGCCTCTCCGTTATATTCTTCGCTTTTTGTAAAGACCTTCAGGATGTCATCACCAAAGAGGTAGATATTTTCAGCATCCTTCATGTTTGCCAAAGATGCGTATCGTATTCTCGGTGAACCAAAATACATAAAAACGAAAAGTGCAATGACAAGCAGGACTCCAACAAGCAAAATAATCAGAACAGAATCAAAGCCGAATACAATAAGCTCTGCAATGATTACCAAAAGTAAAACAAGACAATATGTCACTCTTGATCGTATTGCTTTTCTTGGCTCCGATTTTCTGTAAAAGGATACATGTGTCAACGCCTTTATCGCATCAAGGTCAAATTTGCATTTTGCTCTGATCTCCATACCATCGCCCCCTCTTGTGTATCATACCATATCGGCAGCAGATCCGCAACACACATATAGTTCTGAAAATACAGACGGAGTTCCTGCTTTTATGGAATCCACCCATCGGCAAAGCCTTGCAAAAATGCTTCTTACCTCTTACCCATTCCTTCTTACTTTCCAAAGCCCCAAGCGTGACTAAAGACGGAAGAAGTAATAAGTAAAAAGTAAGTCCCAAAAACTTTCGTCCTTGGGACTTTGGCGGAGAAGGAGGGACTGAAAACTGCCCTCTTGCGGTTCCCGAAAAAATCTTCGGGCTGCCGCTTTTCCTCGATTTTTTCGACCGCTGCGCCA
>URNF01000119.1 GCA_900549155.1 uncultured Oscillospiraceae bacterium
CGGTTAACCTTTATCCAACCACGCGACTATCGCGTGGTTTTCTTTCTACAAAAAACGGGACGCTCGCGTCCCGTTTTCTCTTTATTCTTCGTTCAAAAAGCCAAAGCCCGCCACATCCGAAACCGGCAGGGAAAACACGATCGTCCCCGCCTCGCTGTCCGGTCCGGCATCCCGCAGAACGGCGCGCATGATGTCCGCCTTCTGCGCCGCAGCGGTCACAATGAGCACCACTTCTTTTTCTGCGGCAATGGAAAAATGATAGAACCGCTGGGCATCCTTGTTGCCCGTTCCCTTGCCGTGCAGCACCGTGCCGCCGCGCGCCCCCGCGGCGCGCGCCGCATTCATCACCTGATCGGTCGTGCCCTCGTTGGCGACCGCAACGATCAGCTCATATTGAAAATCGAGCGACGGCGTATAGCCCGCCGATCTGCTTTCTCCGTTCAAAAATGCCACAGCCTTTCCCCCTCCGACACTTTTCACCGGCACGGCGACCACAATCCCGTGTCCCGGCACACCGATGTGCAATTTCGTTTTCATCGCCTTTATCAGCGCCGCCGTGCGCTCCGCGTTTGCCACCGTCATCACAAGACGGTTTTCGTCCGACTTGATGCCGAGCAGCTCCCGCATGCTCTGCACCGCCGTGCCGCGCCCGTGCAGCGTCACCGTGAGCGGCAGCGCCAGCTCCTCACAAAGCACGGAAAGTGCAGGCAGCGCCTCGGGCTTTACGATCGCTATGACATAGTTCACGTCGACACCTCCCACAGCTCCACAATGTCGAGATCGCCGTATACCGCTGTTGGCTGCGCCTTGCGGCGTGCCCGCCACTCATATATAAAGCCCACCGTCTGTATGGACAAAAGCGGCATCATGGCGACCAGAGCGACCACGCCGAACGCATCCTGCAGCGGATTGCCCCCGCACGCGGTGGAAACGCCCATCATGAATTGCAGCATAAACGTAGCGGTCATCGGGCCGGACGCCACGCCGCCGGAGTCAAACGCGATCGCCGTGTACATATCCGGCACGAAAAACGACATGAGCAGCGCCAGCGCATAGCCCGGCACCAAAAACCACAGGATTGAAATGCCGGTCAGCACCCGCACCATGGACAGCACCATTGCCGCCGCGATCGCGACCGACAGGCTGTATTTGATGACCCGTCCCGAAATCGCGCCCGCACTGACGGTCTCGATCTGCTTTTGCAGCACGCCGACCGCCGGTTCGGCGGAAATGATGAACCAACCGAGCACACCCGCAAGCGGGATGAGCAGATACCGCTGTCCCCCTGCCAGCGTCGCGCCGAGTCCCGCACCGAGCGCGGAAAAGCCGACGTTGACACCGGTCAGAAACAGCACCAGTCCCACATAGGTATACAAAATACCGATGAGAATTTTCAAAAGGCTGTGCCGATGCAGGCGCAGCATGCACAGCTGAAACACCAAGAAGATGCAGAAGATCGGCAGCATGGACACCGCCATCTCCTTTAAGTAGACGGGGATCGCGGAAAGAAACGCGCTCCCCACCGCCGCCGTGTCCGCAAAGGTCTCGGCGCTGATGTCCGCGACCGCGTCGCCGCCGTTATAGAAAAAGCCGAGAAACAGCACCGCCAGGATCGGTCCGACGGAGCAAAGCGCCACCAAGCCGAAGCTGTCCGCCTCGGCGTGCTTATCGCTGCGGATGTTGGACACGCCGACGCCGAGCGCCAGAATGAACGGCACAGTCATCGGCCCTGTGGTGACACCGCCGGAGTCAAACGCAATGGACAGATAGTTCTTGTCGGTGAAAGCGGCAAGCAGGAAAATGAGCGCATAGCACCCGATGAGCAGCCACCGCAGGTTGGCGCCCGTCAGCATGCGCAGCATACACACCGCCATGAACAGACCGACGCCGATGCCCACCGTGATGAGCAGCACGCTGCTTTTGATGTGCGGCACGGTCTCCGCCAGCACCTGCAGATCCGGCTCCGCCACCGTGATGGCAAAGCCGAGCAGAAAGCTCACGCCGAGAATGAGCGGCAGATTGCGCGTTTTGGTGAGCGCCGTGCCGATCTTGTTGCCGATCGGCGTCATCGACTGCTCCGCACCGAGCGAAAAAAGTCCCATGCCGACCGTGAGCAGCACCGCGCCGAGCAGAAAGCTCAAAAGCAGCGCCGGCGACATCGGCGCAACAAACAGGCACAGAAACAGCACGATCAGCACGATCGGCAGCACCGACACCGCCGCTTCCCGCATCTTCTCCGCCGCCTGCGACCGTGTGTTTTCAAAAAGTCCGCTGCTTTTGATGCCGCCCACCTGCCTTTTCATAGTACAAACTGTACAATTATATGCTGATTATCCATATTGTATCATACATTTTGGGGCAGTGCAATGAATAAACTGTAAAAAATGCAGAGCAAAACCGAGATGATCCGCGCCAAAGTGCCCCGACCGCCGTCCGCCCCGAGGAGAACATTTTCCTCGCATATGCCCCGATCGGCAGAGATCTTTTCGCCCCGCTCGACGCCAGCGAAAACGAAAAAAACGCAAAAGAGATCGCGCCGCTTTCCGATCTCATCGCCCTGTTCGGCGTGGAAAACGTGACCGTTCCTGATTATTGGTATGACAACTCGCTGCTGTCAAAACGGAAAATGCCGATGCAGAAATTTGTCCCGCATCCGGAAATTCTCGAAAGCGACGTCCGTTTTTATCGCGCGCCGGGCTTTCGGAAGATCACCTGCCTTGCCTGCTGTCTCGGCGAGGAATATAAAGATCTCTACGGCGAGACCCCGAAAATTTCATTTCCCGTTTGAAGCCGACAAAAACGCCGTCGGTTCAACTTCCGGTTGCACCGACGGCGTTTTCTGTTTATGTCAATTATGCCAAAGTCGCTTTGTGGAACACCTTTTTGCCCTTGCGGATCTTGACGCCCGCTTTGAGCTGTTCGGCGGAAACAGTGAGCGCAATGTCGGTGACCTTCTCGCTGTCAAGCGTCACGCCGCCCTGCTGCACCAGCCGTCTTGCCTCACCCTTGCTTGCCGCAAGTCCGCAGGCGACCATGAGCTCAAGGATCCCGATGCCGCCGTCCTTGAGCATATCCGCTGCAAGCGTCGTGGTCGGCATGTTTTCGTCGTCGCCCGCACCGGAGAACAGCGAACGGGACGTCGCCTGCGCCTTGTCCGCCTCATCCTTGCCATGCACCAGCGCCGTCAGCTCGAAGGCTAAAATTTCCTTTTTCTCGTTGATGCGGCTGTCGTCCCACTTGTCCATCGCGCGGATCTCGTCCATCGGGATGAACGTCAGCATGCGGATGCACTTCATCACATCGGCATCATCCACATTGCGCCAATACTGATAGAACTGAAAAGGCGTCGTTTTCTCCGGGTCGAGCCACACCGCGCCGTTGGCGGTCTTGCCCATCTTCTTGCCCTCGCTGTTCATGAGCAGGGTGATGGTCATGGCATAGGCGTCGTCGCCGCTCTTCTTGCGAATGAGCTCCGTGCCACCCAGCATGTTCGACCACTGATCGTCGCCGCCGAACTGCATGTTGCAGCCATAGTTCTGATGCAGATACCAGAAGTCATAGGACTGCATGATCATATAGTTGAATTCAAGGAAGCTCAGGCCCTTTTCCATGCGCTGCTTATAGCACTCAGCGCGCAGCATATTGTTGACCGAGAAGCAGGCGCCCACCTCGCGCAGCAGCTCCACATAGTTGAGCTTCAAAAGCCAGTCGGCGTTGTTGACCATGATCGCGGCGTCCTCGCCGAACGTGATAAAGCGCTCCATCTGCTTTTTGAAGCAGTCGCAGTTGTGCTGAATGGTTTCCGGCGTCATCACCGCGCGCAGATCCGACCGACCGGACGGATCGCCGATATAGCCCGTGCCGCCGCCGATGAGCACGACCGGCTTGTTGCCCGCCTGCTGCAGACGGCGCATAAGGCACAGCGCCATGAAATGCCCGACATGCAGCGAGTCCGCCGTCGGATCAAAGCCGATATAAAACCGTGCGCCGCCGTTGTTGATGAGCTCCCGAATTTCCGGCTCGTCGGTCACCTGCGCGATAAGTCCGCGCTCCTGCAGTTCTTCATAGATTCCCATTTTCATTTCCTCCCGTAATCAAAAAAGCCCTCTGTCCCCGAAAGGGACAGAGGGCGAAAGGGCTTTTCGCGGTACCACCTCTGTTTGGCGCAGCCTCACGGCAACACCCTCGGCGCGTGTCAGACAACACGCGGTCGCTGTAACGGGCGCACCCGACCGACCCTACTGCGCAAAAAGCGGTTTGGGCGGCAGCTCGGGAGGGTAATTCAAAGCGGCGCTCCTCGCATCCTCACACCAAACCGGATGCTCTCTTTGCAGGCGGCGCAGCTCTACTGTGTCTCCGTCATCACTGTAATCGGAGTGTAGCACACTTCAAAACGAAAGTCAAGAGGGATTTTCTCAAACCACACCCTGTGCCAGCATGGCGTTCGCGACCTTCAAGAAACCCGCGATGTTCGCACCGGCAACGAGGTTGCCCTTCATGCCGTATTCCTCGGCAGCGGCAGCAGCGTTGTGGTAGATGTTCACCATGATGTCGTGCAGCTTGGCATCGACTTCCTCAAAGCTCCAGGAAAGACGCATGGAGTTTTGGCTCATTTCGAGCGCCGAGGTCGCCACGCCGCCGGCGTTTGCCGCCTTGGCGGGTGCAAACAGCAGCCCGTTTTTCTGGAACACATGGATGGCTTCCGGCGTGGACGGCATATTCGCGCCCTCCGCGACCACCTTGCAGCCGTTCTTCACGAGCTTTTCGGCGGAAGCCTCGTCGATCTCGTTCTGCGTCGCACAGGGCAGCGCAATGTCGCACTTCACGCCCCAAATGCCGGAACAGCCCTCATGGTATTCCGCTTCGGGATGGGTCACAACATATTCCTTGATGCGCTTGCGCTCGACCTCTTTGAGCTGCTTGATGCAGGCGAGATCCACACCGTTTTTGTCATAGATATAGCCGTTGGAGTCGGACATCGCGACCACCTTTGCGCCGAGCTCGGTCGCTTTCTGGTTGGCATAGATGGCGACGTTGCCGGAGCCGGAGACGACAACCGTCTTGCCCGCGAAGGAAGAGCCGTTGTCCTTGAGCATTGCGTCGGTGAAATAGCAAAGACCGAAGCCGGTCGCCTCGGTGCGCGCCAGCGAGCCGCCGAAGGGGATGCCCTTACCGGTGAGCACGCCGGTGTATTCATTGCGCAGGCGCTTATACTGACCGAACAGATAGCCGATCTCTCTGCCGCCGACGCCGATGTCGCCCGCGGGCACGTCGGTGTCCGCACCGATGTGCTTGGAAAGCTCGGTCATGAAGCTCTGGCAGAAGCGCATGACTTCCATGTCGGACTTGCCCTTGGGGTCAAAGTCGCTGCCGCCCTTGCCGCCGCCGATGGGCAGCCCCGTCAGCGAGTTCTTGAAGATCTGCTCAAAGCCCAAAAACTTGATGATACCTTCATAGACGGACGGATGGAAACGCAGACCGCCCTTATAGGGACCGATGGCACTGTTGAACTGAATGCGGAAGCCGCGGTTCACCTGCACCTTGCCGTTGTCGTCCACCCACGGCACGCGGAACTTGATGATGCGCTCCGGCTCAACGATGCTGTCGATGACGCCCTTTTCGATGTATTCGGGGTGCTTTTCGATCACCGGCTCCAGGGATTCGAGCACTTCCTCGACCGCCTGATGGAACTCCGGCTCACCGGGATTGCGCTTCTTGACTTTTTCCATCAAATCGGCAAGATATGCATTCTTAAAGTTCATAAATACCACTCCATTCACTGAATTTATCGGTTTTTCATCGATATTTTGCAATTTTGCAATTCAAAACCACCTTTTCAGCATACACGCTTTGCGGCGATTTGTCAACGGGTTTCGGCGGTTTTTCACTCACTTTTTTGCAGTTTCCCCGCCCGCATTTCCAAACGGCGCTCGGCAGCGGCAGCAACTGCTCTGTCGTGGGTGATGAGCAGCAGCGTCGTGCCGCCCTTGTGCAGCTCCCGCAAAAGCGTCATGACCGCTGCGCCCGAGGCGGCATCGAGGTTGCCCGTCGGCTCATCCGCCAGCAAAACGGCGGG
>URNF01000120.1 GCA_900549155.1 uncultured Oscillospiraceae bacterium
GTCCTGCGGACTTTTTTGACAGTCTGGGGCGGCAGACCGTTCGGCCTGCCGCCCTGCCTTTTCAGTATTCATCGAGAAAGTCGTATGCAGCGTCGCCCTTGTGCCAGCTGCGGATGGTTTCAAGGTTCACATTGTCCGCGCTGCGGAAAATGTTGCTGTCCACCTGCGGATTGTCCCGCCGCAGAGCGGCGATGAGCCGCTTCACTTCCTGCCGCTTTGACTGCATCGTGTCCTCGGCAAGCCCCGCCGTCATGCGACAGGCGCAGCGGATGAACGAAAGCCCGTTATACCGCTGCCAGGCGAGGATGTCCGCCTCGCGCACAAAATACAGCGGACGAATGAGCTGCATCCCCTCAAAGTTCGTGCTGTGCAGCTTCGGCATCATGGTGCGCATTTCCGCGCCGTAGAGCATGCTCATGAGGGTCGTCTCGATCACATCATCAAAGTGATGTCCGAGCGCGATCTTGTTGCAGCCGAGATCCTTTGCGTATTTATAGAGATACCCGCGACGCATCCGCGCGCAGAGATAGCAGGGCGCGCCCGCCGTCTGCTTGTCCACCACGTTGAAAACGGGGGCGTCGAAAATGTGAATCGGGATGCCGAGGGTCGCGGCGTTTTCTTCGATCTTTTTGCGGTTCTCCGACGCATAGCCGGGGTCCATCACCAAAAATTCCGTGTGAAACGGCACCTCGCTGCCGTGGTTTTCCAGCTCCTGCATACACATCGCCAGCAGCATGGAGTCCTTGCCGCCGGAAATGCAGACCGCCACTCTGTCCCCCGCTTCCAGCATTTTATATTCCTTGAGAGCACCGATGAAGCGATTCCAGATGGGCTTTCGATATTTCTTGATGATGCTGCGCTGTGCCGTTTGCTGTGTCGTCATGCCGTTTTCCCTTTCTTTGAGCCGACGACCGCCAGCACCGCCTGCCACAGTGTTTTGAAGTTCACGGCAAGTACCAAGAGGAGCAGCACCGCTTCAATGATCATCCAGCCGCGGCATTCGGCGACCATGACCGCCGCCTGCACACAGACGACCGCAAGGTTAAACAGAAAGCGCGGCAGATCCCACTGCATGGGAATGAGTCGACGGCTGTGCAGCGCCCGCACGGTGAACACCAGCGCATAGCTGAGGGCGGTCGAGATCGCCGCACCCTGCACGCCCCAAACGGGAATGAGCAGCAAATTGCCGATGATGTTGGCGACAGCGCCGAGCACCGTCGTCCACAGCGTGCTTTTGCTGCGCTTTTCCACCACATAGATCGAACCTAAGAAGGTCACAAGGCAGGAGAACACCGTGGCGATGATGAGCACGGGGATATACTGCCACGACGCATAAAACGACTCCGCGACCAAAATCCTCGTGATGACCTTGGCAAACACAATAAGCCCCGACGCAGACAAAAACATCACCGACTGATACATCGAGAACACGCGGCTGAAGAACTGCTGCCGTTCAAGACGGCTTTTCTCGGACAGCACCGACAGCTGCCAGGCGTCCATGAAGATGCCGCAAAGTAAGATCATGATGGTGGGTATCTTATAGGACACCGCATACAGACCGTTGGCATCCGCACCGATGACCGCCTTGACGATATAGCGGTCGGACACGTCCGTTACCCACCACAAAACGGTCGTCGGGATGAGTGGCACGGAATATTTGAGCATGGCGCGCCACACCGCTTTGTCCAGCTTTGCAAAGCGCAGATAGCGATAGAGCTTTGCCGTCACCGTGAGGAACAGGATCGTGCCGATGTCGGACAGGACGATCGCCAAAATATAGCCGAGGATGCCCCATTGGAACACCAGCAAAAACAAAAGGTCAAACAGCAGCGTCAGCGCCGTTCCCAGCACCCCGCTCGCCGCATACAGGCGCACATGACCGAGCGCCTTCGTGAACCGTGCACACAGATAGTGCAGCATGGAGCATAAAACAAACACATAGATCCAGGGCGTATATCCGTCCGCGATCGGCAAGAGCCGCACGGCGGGATACAAAAGGCAGAAAGCACCGAAGCCGATGAAGATGGTGACAAAGCCGGAGGTGAACACCGCGCGGTGATCGATCTCGTCGTCGATGCCGAAACGCAAAATACCCTCGTTGATGCCGAGCGACACCAGCGGAATGAGCAGATTTGCCGTCTGCACCAACAGATCGACGATACCGTATTCGCCCTTTGTGAGCACATGGGTATACAGCGGCACCAGCAGGAAGGTCAGAAGTTTCGAGCTGAATGTGCCGATGCCCAGGATAAAGGTGGTGGAAAACAGCTTTTTATAGCGATTCACGGTATGCCCCCTTTCCGCATATAGACCTATATTGTACACGCAAACGCGAAAAAATGCAAGTACATATGAAAACACCCCGTCCGCAGACGGGGTGTTTTGCCGTAAATTTTCAGCCCTTCGGCTCTGCAAAGGTCAGCACCGTGCCGACCTTAATGCCGCCGCAGCCGCCAAACGCACCGGAAACGGCAGTGCATTTGAGGTTGCCGCCGTCGGGAGCAAGCGTGAGAGAAGCGCCGTCCTCATCCGTCACGGTGACGCTCTCGCCGTTGACGCGCACGGTGAGGTTCGAGTTGCTTCCCGCGCCGTTGTAATACAGAACACCGTTATAGTTTATGCATTGCTGCCGGATATTCTCGTCCTTTTGCATTTCCTCTGACAGGGAGCTGAGCGGCGCAGCGACACCGACATAAGCATGCGGCCTTGTCCACAGGATCAGACTGATGCTGTATAATTGCTTTTCATGGATGAGCTTTGTCTGGAAACCGCCCTGCTTTGCCATCAGCGTTGCCAGCGACACATACTGCGGATCCTTTGCGCCGCAGCGCGTGCACACGCCGTCTTTATAGGTGTGCGTGCACGCCGTCGCCTTTGTCGTTGCCGCCGGCTGGTTTTTCGCGGTGGTCGCGTTCACTTTCGCCGCGGTTGTCTTTGCCGCCGACGCTGCCGTCGTCTGCGCTGCGGGCGCAGCGGTCGTTTCCGCCTCGCTGCCGGTCGTCTCACCTGTAGTCGTTGCGGCAGTCGCAGCGTCTGCGGTCGTGCCGTCGGTGTTCGATACCTGTGTGTCGGACTTGCCGCATGCGCAAAGTGTGAGGATCATGCAAAGCGCCAGCAAAAGCCCAAAAATCCTTTTCATGGTTTTCCCTCCTGCAAATATTGTCGAAACCATTGTAGCACGCGGCGATGCGTCTGTCAAACGCGATCTTTGCATTGACAAAACCCGCGCTTGCCGATACAATGATGTAAACGGAGGGATCATATGGGACTGTTTTCAAAAAAGCGGGAAAAACGCGACCGACAGCTGCAGGATGCGCTGATGCAAAAGCTGGACGGCAGAGAGCTTTTATATGTCGTGCGGCGCGGACGTGATGCCGACGGCACGCAGAATGAGACGGTGCTCGGCAAGGGCGGTCGGTTCATCTGCGCGGGCGGACACGTGAGCGTCATTGCCGGCGGGAATGAGGTGTTTCGCAACGAAGCACCCGAAACGGTCACCTGCGGCGAGCTGATGGCATTAAACGGCGTGCTGATCCAGGGACATAACGACATCACGGGGCAGGCGGACATTCTTGTCGCCTACTATGCAAAATAGGAGTCTATATGAACATTACAGAAACACTGGCAAAGGAACTGCATCTGCGCATACCGCAGGTGGAGAACACCGTAAAGCTGCTCGACGACGGCTGTACCGTGCCGTTTATCGCGCGCTATCGCAAGGAAATGACCGGATCGCTGGATGATCAGGTCGTGCGTGAGCTGTCCGAACGGCTCGTCTATCTGCGCAATCTCGAGGAGCAGCGCGAAAAGGTGAGGGCGACCATCACCGAGCAGGGCGCCATGACGGAGGAGATCGCCGCCGCACTGGATGCCGCCGCCACCGTCACCGAGATCGACGACATCTACCGTCCGTTCCGCCCCAAGCGCAAAACGCGCGCTTCGGTCGCAAGAGAGCGGGGACTGGCGCCGCTGGCTGAGCTTTTGTATGCGCAGGAACGCGACTGCCCCGACCCGCTCGTTGCCGCCGCTGAATACATCACCGAGGAGGTGCCGGATGCACAGGCGGCGCTGCAGGGAGCAATGGACATCATCGCCGAGACGATCTCCGACGATGCCGCTCTGCGCAGACGACTGCGCAATATCCTTTTTGCCAACGGCTTTCTCGTTTCCAAAGCGGCAAAGGAAGAGGACAGCGTCTACAGATTATATTATGACTATAAAGAGCCGTTAAACCGCATTGCGGGGCATCGCGTTTTGGCGATCGATCGCGGTGAACGTGAGGAATTTCTCAAAGTCTCCGTGTCCATGCCGCCGGACAAGGCACTGTGGGTGATCGCATCGCTGCACGTCAAAGAGGGCAGCGCCGCCACCGAGACGGTGCGCCTGGCGGCGGAGGACGCCTATGACCGCCTTTTGTTCCCCGCGCTTTGCCGCGAAATGCGCAATCAGCTGACCGAGACGGCAGCCGACGCCGCCATCAAGGTGTTTGCCGAAAACCTGCGGCAGCTGCTGATGCAGCCGCCCATCAAAGGGAAAACGGTTTTGGGACTCGATCCGGGCTATCGCAACGGCTGCAAAACCGCCGTCGTCGATCCGACGGGCAAGGTGCTCAAAACCGGTGTTATCTATCCTGTACCGCCGTTCAACAAGGTGGAGCAGGCGGAAAAGTTGCTTTCCGAGTGGATCAGCACCTATCACGTCGACGTCATCGCCATCGGCAACGGCACCGCCTCGCACGAGACGGAGGTGTTTGCCGCCGATCTCATCAAAAAGCTGCCGCAAAAGCTCGCCTATATGGTCGTCAGCGAAGCGGGCGCGTCCGTCTATTCCGCATCAAAGCTGGCGGCGGAAGAGTTCCCCGACTTTGATGTTTCGGTGCGCAGCGCCGTTTCCATTGCCAGACGGCTGCAGGACCCGCTCGCGGAGCTTGTGAAGATCGATCCGAAGTCCATCGGCGTCGGACAATACCAGCACGATATGCCCCAAGCACACCTGTCGGAAGCGCTCTCCGGCGTGGTGGAGGATTGCGTCAACAGCGTCGGCGTCGATCTCAACACCGCCTCTGCACCGCTCCTGTCCCGCGTTGCGGGCATTTCCGCCGCTGTCGCCGCGAACATCATCGCCTTTCGTGAGGAAAACGGCGCGTTCACCGCGCGCACGCAGCTGAAAAAGGTGAAAAAGCTCGGTCCGAAAGCGTTTGAGCAGGCAGCAGGCTTCTTGCGCATCCCCGACGCCGCCGAGGTGCTCGACCGCACCGCCGTGCACCCCGAAAGCTATGCGGCGGCGAAAAAGCTGATGACGCTGCTGCACATTGACGCGGCGGCGCTCCCTGCGTCCGCTGCCGATCTGCCGCAGAAGATCGAAAGCTACGGCGCGGAGAAGCTCGCCGCAGAGCTTGCGATCGGCGTGCCGACACTGACGGACATTGCCGCCGAGTTGAAGCGTCCGGGGCGCGACCCGCGTGAGGAGCTGCCGCCGCCGCTTTTGCGCACCGATGTGCTCGGCATCGAAAGCCTGAAGCCCGGCATGGAGCTGACCGGCACGGTGCGCAACATCATCGACTTCGGCGCATTCGTGGACATCGGCGTGCACCAGGATGGGCTTGTGCACATCTCGCAGATCACCGACAGATTCATCAAGCACCCCCTTGAGGTGTTGAAGGTCGGCGACATCGTGAAGGTGTGGGTGCTCAAGGTGGATGTGCCGCAAAAGCGCATTAGCCTCACCATGAAGCCGCCGAAAACCGACGGCGCCTAAAACTGATCGGACACAGATTTTCCCGCCGCAGAAATGCGGCGGGAAAATCGCAAAAATTACAAAAAAGCCTTGACAATCCCGCCGCCGCGTGCTATAGTAGAACACGCGCCAAAGATAAGGGAGAGTTCCCGAGTGGCCAAAGGGGACAGACTGTAAATCTGCTGCTTTATGCT
>URNF01000121.1 GCA_900549155.1 uncultured Oscillospiraceae bacterium
TCTCGTCCTCGCGGCGATAGCGCTTGCCGATGGAGCCGGCGTCGTCAAAGTCGACCATGAAGTCCTTCTGCAGCGCGTGATAAATCTCCTCCGCCTTGGGGGACAGCTTTTTCGACAGCGGCAGCACGGCAGCCTTGAACGGCGCCAGCGCGGGGTGCAGATGCAGCACAACGCGCACGTCGTCCTTGCCCTGCTTGTCCTGTCCCACCACTTCCTCGTCATAGGCGTCCGCCAAAAATGCCAGAACGCTGCGTTCGACACCGAGCGACGGCTCGATGACATAGGGAATATAGCGGGTGTTCTTTTCCTGATCGAAATAGGTGAGATCCTTGCCGGAGGTGTTCTGATGCTGCGTCAGGTCATAGTCGGTGCGATCCGCCACGCCCCACAGCTCGCCCCAGCCGAACGGGAACAGGAATTCAAAGTCGGTGGTCGCTTTGGAATAGAAGCAAAGCTCCTCGGGGTCGTGATCGCGCAGACGCAGATTTTCCTCGCGCAGACCGAGCGACAAAAGCCATTCCTTACAGAAGTTGCGCCAATAGGCAAACCACTCAAGGTCGGTGTTCGGCTCGCAGAAGAATTCCAGCTCCATCTGCTCAAACTCCCGCACGCGGAAAATGAAGTTGCCGGGGGTGATCTCGTTGCGGAAGGATTTGCCGATCTGCGCAATGCCGAACGGCAGCTTGCGGCGGGTGGTGCGCTGCACATTCACGAAGTTCACGAAGATGCCCTGCGCGGTCTCCGGACGGAGATAGACGGTGTTTTTGGCATCCTCGGTGACGCCCTGGAACGTTTTGAACATCAGATTGAACTGACGGATGTCGGTGAAGTTGTGCTTGCCGCAGGTGGGGCAGGGGATGTTGTTGCCGTCGATGAAGGCAACCATCTCTTCCTGCGACATGGCGTCAACGGGCTTTTCCGGCGTGATGCCCTTTTCGGCGCAGAAGTCTTCAATGAGCTTGTCCGCGCGGAAACGCTCCTTACATTCGCGGCAGTCCATCAGCGGATCGCTGAAGCCGCTCAGATGTCCCGACGCGACCCAGGTCTGCGGATTCATGAGAATGGCGGCGTCCTGCCCCACGTTGTAGGGGTTTTCCTGCACGAACTTCTTCCACCATGCTTTTTTGACGTTGTTTTTCAGCTCCACGCCCAAAGGACCGTAGTCCCATGTATTTGCCAGACCGCCGTAAATCTCGGAGCCGGCAAAGATAAAGCCGCGGTTTTTGCAAAGCGCCACGATCTTTTCCATTGTTTTGGCTGTGTTTTCCATGTTGTCGCCCTCCTTAGAACTATTGTATATAATAGTATAAAAAGTGCGCAGTGTCAACCAAAAACCGCATTTGTTTTATGTGTTCGCCCACCGAAAACACTGTCGGAAAAAGTTGCCTTTCGGCGAATTTTGGATAAATTCACAAAAAAAGTACACACTTATCTGAACATTATTACCATATTACCAATTATCATGAAAAAAGTAGTTGACAGATTGATAAAAATACAGTATAGTAGAGACAAGTGCAAAGTAGCTTTTGAGGTGGTTCTGTGCAAAGTGATTTCCCCGCGCGGTCATCGGTGACCGATGACGCATCGCTGGCGCTTTTGGCAGCGGGCGGGGACGACGAGGCGTTTGCCGCCTTGATGGAACGCATGGTGCCGATGATCAAGCGCTTTGCCGCCCGTTATCGACACATTTACGGCATCGGACAGGACGATCTGGTGCAGGAAGGGCTTTTGGGTCTGCTTTCCGCCACGCGGGCTTATCGTGAGGGAGCGGGCGCTTTTTCTGCGTTTGCCGCCGCCTGTATCCGCAACCGCATGCTGTCCGCTCTGCGGCGGCAGCTGCCTGCCGACAGCTTTGAGCTTTCGGATGCGGAGGAGATGCTTTGTGCCGTCCCGTCGGGACAAGCCGGACCGGAACAGCTTTTGGTGCAAAAGGAGCAGAGAGAACGTCTCAAGGAGCAGCTTTTGCGCGAGCTGACGCCGCTGGAATATCGGGTGCTGATGGGATATCTCAGCGGGCAGAGCTATGCAGAGATCGCAAGTTCCGCCGAGGTTTCCAAAAAAGCCGTGGACAATGCCCTGAGACGGGTGCGGCAAAAGCTGTCGGGCGGCAGCTTTCATTGGTTTTCTTTATGGCAATGACGGCATATGGCCGGTTGCAGATATATGCCCGCCGGGCACCTTAATCATGAAGTTCTTTGGAATGGTATCGGTTAATTCGCGTCGTAGGGCAAATCTATTATCAAGCGAGGTAAAATCTCATGTACGAAGACAAAACTCTGGTCTGCAAAGAATGTGGCAACGAATTCGTGTTCACCGCCGGTGAGCAGGAGTTCTACGCTGAGAAAGGCTTTGTAAACGAGCCGCAGCGCTGCAAGGCTTGCCGCGATGCGCGCAAGAACGCCGGCAGACCTGCCCGCGAAATGTTCACCGCTATCTGCGCGAATTGCGGCAAGGAAGCGAAGGTTCCCTTCCAGCCCCGCGAGGATCGTCCGGTGTACTGCAGCGAGTGCTTTGCCCAGATGCGCGGCGAGCAGTAATTGACTGCACAGCTGAACAGACAAAAAGAGCCGTCCCTGCGGGGACGGCTCTTTTCTGCCTTTTTCTGTGTTGTTATGCCACCATTTCGGCAAAACCGACGATGAGCGGCATGGTGAGGATGGACAGAAGCGTTGACAGCGACACGATGTTGCCCGAGGTGTGCGGATAGCGGTCATATTTGGCGGCAAACATGGTCGTCATGGCGGCAACGGGGGTGCTGGCGGAAATGACGAGCGAGACCAGCATGCTGCCGCGCAGTCCGCAGACATACAGAATGCCGAAGGTGAGAAGCGGCATCACGACGATGCGCAAAAGGACAACATAAAAACTCTTCAGGTCATGCAGCACCGCTTTGAAGTCGATGTCTGCAAGATAGAAGCCGACGACGATCATCGGCAGCGGGGTGTTCAGCGCCGCCAAATGACGGATGGGAGCGAAGATCAGCTCGGGCAGCGCAAAGTCCTTCCACACAAGCGGCATCAGAAACAGCAAAAGCCCGATGCCGACGCCGAGCAGTCCCGGCGACAGAAGGATCTTTTTCGGGGAAAGCGATTTGCGGTCGCCGCTCATGAGGATGACGCCGTAGCTCCACGCCATCGTGTTGAAAGCAGCGATATACGCGCCGCAGAGAAAAGTGCCCTCATCGCCCAAAAGCGCTTCCTGCAGCGGCAGTCCCATATAGCCGGCGTTGGAGAAAATGACCGCAAAGCGCAGCATCCGCTGTCTTGCGTCGTCACTGTCGTGCACGAGCAGCTTTGAGAGCAGGATCATGCCGCCGTGCATCAGAAACGCAATGAACAGCACCAAAAACAGATCCTTGAGGTTTTCTGTGCTGAAAGGGATGTCCACAAAGGACTTGATGAGGATACACGGTGTGACGCAATAGAGGACGACGTTGGAAAGCCCCTTTGCCGACTCCTCGGACAACAGCTTCGTTTTGTTTGCCAAAACGCCCACGGCAATCAGGATGAACAGGATGAGCACCTGTTGACCGACGGTTAAAAATGAATTCATGATACAGCTCCCGATAAAAAATAAGGACAGGCACGCGCCTGTCCTCTATCATATCACGCAACCGTCGAAAAATGCAAGAACATTTTGCACATCATGCATAGCAGGGAGCCTCGGGTGCATCGCACGGCCCTGCGAGCGCTGCGGTGCGCGCCTGCATCTCGCGCAAAAGGCGGCGTCTTTTCTGCGCCTTATACTGCCGCGCGTCCCGCCGCATAGCGACAAAGCAGCAACCGAGCACCAAAAGGCGCATGCACTCCATCAGCACGCCGAGGAGCGGCACGGCAAAGAAATCGACGCCCGCAGTGCAGCCGTCCGCGACAAGCATCAGAAGCGGCACAAGCCCCACAAGCCGCGTCGCGGCAAAGTGCGCCTTGTTGAACATATACAGGAAAGCCAGTGCCATCACGGCAATATGCAGAACGGTCATAGCGGTTACCTCCGGTCGAACGGTTGTTCCGAACATTTGTTTACAATGTCATTATACAGGCATTTTCAGAAAAATCAAGTCTTTTTTTCAAATTTTCCATATTTTTCTCAAAAAAATCGAACATACTGTTCGGCGGGCAAAAGTTTTTCGGCGGCACGGCGGATTTCTGCTGTTTTTGACAGCGGGGATGTGCTATACTTTTTCGCGTTGACGAAAATCAGACGCCGATAATTGTACAATATAACCAATTTTGAAAGAAAAATTTTCCTGGTTTTACAGGTTTTTGACCTATACCTACTTGATTTTTGCCGATAAGTTTGATAAGATAAAGGAGAAATATCGGATCACTGCGACGAAACGGAGTTTGAGAAATGGACATGCAGCAGGAAGTACGGAATATGACCGCGCGTTTTTCACAGGGAACGGAAAGCCACGCATATCGCTTTTTTGGCTGCCATGCCGCGGCGGACGGCGCTTACACCTTCCGCGTTTTTGCCCCCGCTGCATCCGCTGTGTTTCTGTGTGGCGATTTCAACGATTGGAACACGGAGGACACGCCGCTCGAACCTATCGGTGACGGCGTGTGGGAATGCACTGTTTCGGGTGTGCAGGTATATTCCGGCTATAAATACCATATTGTGGACAGGCAGGGAAACGGGCAGATGAAAGCCGATCCCTTTGCCACGCACGCCGAAACGCGTCCCGGCACGGCGTCAAAGGTACTGCCCCTTTCGGAATATCCGTGGCAGGACGCCGACTGGTATGAAAGAAAACGCAAGGAGTCGGTGTATAACATCCCCGTCAACATCTATGAATTCCACATGGGCTCCTGGCGGCGCTACAGCGACGGCAATGTGTTTTCCTATGCCAAAATGGCGGAGGAACTCATTCCGTATGTGGTGGAAATGGGATATACCCACATCGAGATGCTCCCCATCATGGAATATCCCTTTGACGGCTCATGGGGGTATCAGGTGACCGGCTATTATGCGCCCACCTCGCGCTACGGCACGCCCGATGAGCTGCGCGGCTTTGTGGAGAGCTGCCACGCGGCGGGGATCGGCGTCATCATGGACTGGGTGCCCGCGCATTTTCCGAAGGATGCCTGCGGGCTTTATCGCTTTGACGGCACGCCCCTTTTCGAATATGCCGACCCCAGAAAGGGCGAGCACAAGGAATGGGGCACGCTGGTTTTCGACTACGGCAAGCCGCAGGTGAGGAGCTTTCTCATCTCCAACGCCATGTATTGGCTCGAAGAATTTCACATGGACGGGCTGCGGGTGGACGCGGTGGCGTCGATGCTGTATCTTGACTATAACCGCAAGGACGGCGAGTGGCTCCCCAATCGTTACGGCGGCAGGGAAAACCTCGAAGCGGTCGACTTTTTGCGGCAGCTCAACGAGACGGTGTTTGCCGCGCATCCCGATGTTATGATGATCGCGGAGGAGTCGACGGCGTGGCCGATGGTGTCCCGCCCGACCGCCGACGGCGGGCTTGGGTTCAACTATAAGTGGAACATGGGCTGGATGAACGATATGCTGCGGTATACCTCCATGGACCCGCTGTTCAGAAAGGGCAACCACAACTGCCTGACGTTCTCGTTTTTCTATGCCTTTTCGGAAAACTTCATCCTGCCCATCTCGCACGACGAGGTGGTGCACGGGAAAGGGTCTCTGCTCAACAAGATGCCCGGCACCTATGAGGAAAAGTTTGCGGGCATGCGCACATTCCTTGCCTATATGATGGCGCACCCCGGCAAAAAGCTGCTGTTCATGGGCAGCGA
>URNF01000122.1 GCA_900549155.1 uncultured Oscillospiraceae bacterium
CCATTCCATCGCCCGCCATACCGCCTGCGGCGGGCAGCGACGCCACCTGTGCTGTCGGCAGCTGCACCCGCTCCAAAAGCGAAAATGCGTGCGCATACAGCTTCATGTGATCGTTCCAATAGTCTCCGCCATTGAGTGTCACCGCCACAACGGTCACGCCGTTTCTCTCCGCCGCCGACACAAGACATTTGCCCGACCGTTTTGTGAAGCCGGTTTTCATGCCGATGCAGCCGTCATACAGCTTCAAAAGGCGGTTGTGGTTGCTCACCCACACCTCGCGCTTCGGCGCGCCGAAATACACGCGCGCCGTTTTCGTGGCACACACCTGCCGCAAAAAATCGTTTTGCAGCACCGCGCGCCCGAGCAGCGCCATGTCATAGGCGGATGCGCCGTGTCCCGCCGCATCCAAGCCCGACGGCGTGACAAAATGGCTGTCGTGCATGCCGAGCGCTGCCGCCTTGGCGTTCATGAGATCGGAAAAGGCGGGCAGGCTGTCCGCCACCGACAGTGCGGCGGCGTTGGCGGCATCGTTGCCCGAGACCAGTAAAAGACCGGTCAGAAGATCGGACACCGTGATCTTGTCCCCCGCACGCAGTCCGAGCGCCGAGCCTTCCACGGCGACCGCAGCCGCCGAAACGGTCAGTTCCCTGTCAAGCGGCAGCGTTTCCGCCGTCAAAAGTGCTGTCATCAACTTAGTGGTGCTTGCCATCGGTCGCGCCGTGTGCGCGTCCTTTTCATACAGCACCTCGCCGCTCTCCGCTTCCATCACCACCGCCGACGACGAGGAAAGCGGCGGCACCTCCGCCGCGATCGGCACAAAGAGACAAAGAAGCAGCAACAAGCCTGTTCCGATTTTTTTATACACAATACCACCCACCCGCATCTATACTATGCGGGTGGGTGGCAACACATTACAGTGTATCGTCCAGCGCTTCCTCGACCGCCTCTTTGGCTTCCTCGGCACGCTTTTTGTCTTTTTTGCGGTTAAAGAGTCCGCTCACCGTCTCCACCAGATCGGGCACCATGCTCACCACACGATCCGCATTGTCGGGCTTCGAGACGATCGGCATGAGCCGCACGTTGCCCTCGGTGATGACCAAAAAGGCGATCGGCGTGATGTTGATGCCCGCGCCTGCGCCGCCGCCGAACAGCGAATCGGCGTTCTTTGCGGGCAGATCACTGCCGCCGGACGCAAAGCCATAGGAGATCTTGGAGACGGGGATCACCGTTGTGCCGTTCGGCGCGGTGATGGGATCGCCGATCACCGTGCTGGTGTCCACCGCCTCGCGAATTTTCTCGATCGAAACGCCCAAAAGGTTTTTCACATTATTGCTTTCTGCCATCTGTATCCGTCCTTTCTTCCTGCTTGTCCTTTATATACATGCGTAAAAATCCGCATAAAAAGCCGATTGCCGCGCCGAGCAGGCGCCATACCGCCACATGTCCGCACACCTCAACCAGCACCGCGCCGCCCTCACCGGCAAAATCCGGTCCGATGCGCACGGTGCGCTCCTTGATGCGCATGCCGGCATAAAGCAGCGTCAGCGCAGGATAGGCGACCGCGCACACCTGTCCGTAGTGCACGGCAGTGGCAGCGGCATCCTCGCCGGGCACGCGCAGCTCCAGCCGCAGATGCCGCACCGTCACGGCGCGCAGCATCCGCCCCGCAGCGGTCTTCAAAAGTCCCGCAAGTCTGCCGAGCCAGTGCAGCGTGGCGCCGAGTCCGTCCTTGCGGAAAGAGTCGCCGAGCGATTTGAGAAACGAGGAAGCCGTTTCTTCCTGCTTCTCTTCCCGCTCTTTTTGCTTTTTCTTTTTCGGTTTCTTTTCCTTTTGCGGGAGCAGGTGCAGCGGGACACCCCACACGCGCACGGTAAGGCGCGGCTGCTCCCGATAATAAAAACGGAAGGTGACGGGGGCGAACAGAATGAGACATAAGAGCGCCGCAATTCCGAGAAGAATATACACCGCCGTCACACGATCGCCTCCGTTTTCCTTAGTTTACCGCATTTTCCGCCGTTGTATCCACAGTAATATGCGCCTGGGCGTCCTGCTCCTCGATCACCTCTTGCAGCGTCGTATCCTGCATGGTGTCATCGTCCTCATGCGGCAGCGGCGGCAGTTGACCGAGCGCAGAAATGGAAAAGCTGCGCAAAAACGTCGGGGTCGTGCCGTATAAAAGCGGTCTGCCGGGCAGCTCCAACCGCCCTTTTTCTTCCACCAAATTTTTCGTCAGCAATCCCTGCAGCACCGCGCCGCAGTCCACGCCGCGCACCTGCTCGACAAATGCTTTTGTCACCGGCTGGTTATAGGCGACGATTGCCAGCACCTCCATCGCCGCCTGTGACAGCGGCACGTTGCGGCGTATATCCATCGCCGTACGCACATAGGCGGCATATTCCTTGCGGGTACAAAGCTGATAGGCGTCGTCGAGCTTCACCGCCATCACACCGCCGCCGCGCGCATTGAAAGCGTGCAGCCAGTCGTCGGCAATGCGCCCGACCGTTTCCTCGTCCAGCTCCAACACCTGCGCCAACCGCGCCGTCCCCACCGGCTCGCCGCCGGCAAAAACGATCGCTTCGATCGCCGCCTGATACTGTTTAATCTCCATCGGTCTCCTCCGTGTCATATTCCGAGCGGAACGCCGCCCCGTTATCCGCATCCGCCTGCATGCACACCGAAAGCTCCTTGCCCTCGCCGTCCACGCGGATGCGCCGCGCTTTCATCAGCTCAAGCAGTGCCAAAAAGGTGGCGACAAGATCCGACTTGGACTCTGCTCCTTCAAACAGCGTTTCATACCGCACGGTTTTTCTTTCCCGCAGACTGTGCAGCACATAGACGATCTTCGACGAGACCGACACGATCTTGCGCGCAACGATGCCGGAAAACGCCTGTGCGGGAGGCGGCAACCGCCGCTTGCCGCGTCCCGCGGCGGACAGATAGGCGTCAAACAATTCCTGCGGCTCGTGTATGCGGCGATAGGTATAGTCGGGGGCAATCTCCTCCGGCTCGCGCACAAAAAGCTCGCTGCCGATATATTGCGCCGCCAAACGGCGCGCCGCTTCCTGACACAGCTTGTATTCCACCAGCTGACCGGTCAGCTCCTGCCGCATCTGCTCCGCTTCATCCTCATATTTGGGCAAAAGCATCGCAGACTTCATCTGCACCAGCCGCGCCGCCATTTCGAGAAATTCGCTCGCGATGTCCAGATCGAGACTTTTCATCTGTTCGATGGCATCAAGATATTGCCGCAAAATTTCCGCGATCGGGATGTCATAGATATTCAGTTTGTTCTTCTGTATCAGATACAACAGAAGATCGAGCGGCCCCTCAAAGGTGGGCAGCCGATAGGAAATCGCATCCATGCGTCCGACTCCTCTTTACAGATATCCGTTGAACAGGTCGGCAAAGCCGAACAGCCGACCGATAAGATCACACACCGCGTTCTCCACGATGTCAAGCGGCGTGCGCAGCACGCCCAAAAACAGCAGTACCATGAGCACCAGCGTGATCTGCTGACTGTAGCGTTCCAGAGTGTAGGTCCATTTTTCCGGCAGAAACAGCCCGAAGATGCGCGAGCCGTCCAAAGGCGGAATGGGCAGCAGGTTGAAAACAGCAAGCCCGATGTTCACCTGTGCGATCACACCGATCAGCACCAGCCACAGATAGGACAGCACATCAATGTCGGTGATCCACAGGCAGCACACGCGAAAGATCGCGACCGCCGCCACCGCCATCAGCAGGTTTGAGACAGGCCCCGCCAGCGCCGTGAGCGCCATGTCCCGCTTGCGGTTGCGGAAATTGAACGGATTGACCGGCACAGGCTTTGCATAGCCGACCCCGACCAAAACCAGCATCAGCGTGCCGAACGGGTCAAGGTGGCGCAAAGGATTGAGCGTCAGCCTGCCGTTCCATTTCGCCGTGTCATCCCCCAAAAGGTGCGCCGCCAGAGCGTGCGCAAATTCGTGAAACGGCAGCACGGCAAACACCATGATTGCATATGCAAACAGCGTGAACATCAGCTGTGCAAACGAAACGTTTCCGATGTCCGATATCAGCCAAGGCAGCATAGCCATTCTCCTTTAAGTGCAGATACACACAGTATAACAGATTATTTTCGAAATTACAAGAAAAAAGACTGCATCAGCAGCCTTTCGTCTTTTGTATTCTTGCCAACATCGTCCCGTCGATCTGATTGACCGTGACAAACCGTCCGTCATAAAACACCGCCCAGTTGTTGAACACGCAGGGAAGCGCTTTGGCAGTTTCCGGAGAGTCCACGTGCACAAAGCGGGCGGGAATGTCGTTTTCTGCGCAATACGTCCGCAGCTTTTCCACCCGTGCGGGAATGAAGGGGCACTGGTCGTCAAAATACACCGCAAGTCCTTTCTCCTCCACCGTTTGTGCCTTGGCGCGCGGCGCAAACTGCGGCGGCGGGGCATCGTCAAGGGAAAGAGCAAGCAGCGTATATTCCCCCGCCGTGTCCACTGTGCGAAACCCAAATTTTTCCGCAAACGCCTGATCCGACAGCCACGCCTTTTGCTTTTTTGCGCCCAGCACACACACACCCGAACGCCCCTGCCGCTTTGCGTCGGCGATGCAGGACGCCATCAGCTGTCGCCCATAGCCATGCCCGCGCGGTGCGCCCTGTACCCAAAGGCAGTAGATATACAAATAGTTTTCCCCAAAAATCGGCGTCCACGCTGTTTCCAGCGGGGCATATTCGATGAACACGCACTCCCGTCCGACGAGCTTGCGGAAAACATGCCCTTCCGCAAGCCGCTCCCGCAGCCATGCGCGCTTTGCGTCTATGCCCGCATGTGCGCCCTTGCGGATGATGCAGCAAAGATGCTCCTCATCGATGTTTTCGGACGTAAGCTCGATAAATTCCGCGTCCGTTTCCGACACCTCTTTCCCCTTTTGTCTCATTCCCTTGAATACACCTTCATCCCCACACCGCTGTCCTGCACCAATATGTCGGACGGCAAACGCGAGAATTTCACGGTCACGAACAGATCCCCCGCCGCACCCGACAGGTTGATGATCTGTATGAAATACACGACCCAAAACCACGCAGCGGGAACAAAGGCATTGATAACAGCAAGGATAACGCCCCACAAAACGACCGGCGCGAGCGCAATGAATATGTATGAACGTTTGTCATAGAAATCCGCACTGCCGGCAAAAGCATACAGCCCCGTGAAGCCGTATTTCACCTTTTTCGTTCCGCACATCTTCATGGCGATGCCGTGCACAAGCTCGTGGAGGATCATATACACAACCATCAAAACGAGCAGCGCACCCATGCGGATCAAGTAGCCACGCAGATCATCCTCTGTGTCAAAAAGCGAGGTGATCGGCACAAAACATTGCATCACGACCACCAAAACCGCCGCGATGCCGATCGCCAGCAAATTCACCGCCACCGACAGCTTTTTGTTCTTTTGCAGATCGACGGCATAGATCTCCCTGTACCCCTCGGGCAGATTTCCGAGCGCTTTCATACAGTCACCCCCATATTGATCAGGTACAGTATACCATATCGGCAGCGTCGACGCAAGTGTCAGCAAAGCACCGACACGCCGCCGTCTGAACCGTTTTTTCTTCGGATTTTGTTTCACTTTTTTGCGGTGTGCCCTGCCGATAACAGTTTTTTCGGAAAACACTTGACAATCGCCCTTTTTATGGTACAATAGATAGCGTTCCTGAACAACTTTCGGGATCCAAAACGGGCCTTTAGCTCAGTTGGTTAGAGCCACCGG
>URNF01000123.1 GCA_900549155.1 uncultured Oscillospiraceae bacterium
TCGAACCCGGGACACCCTGATTAAGAGTCAGGTGCTCTACCAACTGAGCTAATGGTGCAAATCGTCGCGGCTCATAAGCCGCGAGATATATACTACACTATGAGGCGGCATTTGTCAAGAGAAATTTATCATTTTTTCGCGTCGGTCAGCGGAATTTGTCCACGATCCACCAAAAGATCTCCACGATCTTGAAGCGCACCGCGACCCCCTTTTCGCCCGTCACAATGGACATCTGCCGCTCATCCAGCACATCCGAAAGGGCTTCTTCATTCACCGCAGAGCGGATGCACAGCGGCGGATAGATGACACACCACCAGTTTTTGCCCTTTCCCTCGCCGATGACAAAACGCACCGCCTCATACATCCCCGCGGGCATCGTCACGTCGCCGTACTGCCTTGTCTCAAAATACATGCTGCACCGCTGCACCTTGACGGGATAGCTATAGCCGTTTTTATACACCGTCTCCTGCGCCACCCGCTGCAGCTCCGGCAGGCGCTTTTCAATTTGCGCCAGCGCCTCCTTTTCCCCGTTTGCACCGTCAAACCAGCCGTTTGCGACAACGGTCACGGCATCCCGCACCTTGAGCTTCAACGCCTGATCCGCCGCTGTGTCGGAATTGGCGAGAATGTGCAGGCGCACGACATTGTCGCGCACCGCCTGACACTGCCCGTCAAAGCCGCAAAGCGACAACAAAATGCACAGCGTCACACCGCCCGCCAGCGCTTTCAAAAACCGTTTCATACCGATCCCCCCGCATTTGTTTCTGAAAGCAGTTTTGGCGGAAAATTTTTCCTTATACAGTTTTTTATTGCGCAAAAGATAAATAGGTCATGAATTTTTGCACAGCAAGCGACGCGTTCCCGTCGGCACACATATTTGCGCCGCACACCCCTCTGTCTGAATTTTTTCAAAAAAGGTACTGACATTTTTGCTACTAGTGGTTATTATATAGTAGTAGACGATACATAGAGGTGATGTGTGTGACGATACAGTATAAAAAAGGGGTGCTGGAGCTGTGCGTGATGGCGCTTTTGCGGGACAGGGATCGCTATGGCTATGAGATCTCCGAGACGCTCTCAAAAGAGATCGCCATTGCCGACGGCACGGTGTATCCCATCCTGCGCAAGCTGAAGGCGGACGGGCTGCTCACAACCTATCTGCAGGAAGAAAGCGGCGGGCCGCCGCGCAAATATTATGCGCTGACGCAAACGGGAAAAGAAGCGTTTGCGGAAAACTGCAGCGCGTATCTGCAATTTGCCGCCGCTGTCAAAAAAATATTGGAGGGTGATGTCAATGACTGAAAAGCAATTCATGAAAACGCTCACGGCGGCGCTGTCGAGCCGCCATGTTGAAGAAGTCGAGGACATTTTGGAAGAATACCGCGCGCATTTTTGCTATAAGCGCAGCGACGGCTACACCGAGGAGGAGATCTGCAAAAAGCTCGGCGACCCGACCGCCATTGCCGCACAATAAGATGCCGCCCCGACAAAAAGCGGCGCGGGCAAGCGCTTTTTACAGCTTACGGGGTTGGCGGTCGCGGACTTCTTTTTCGGCGTCTTGTGCGTCCTTTTGGGGGCTTTTGCCATCGTCATGGCGGCGCTCACCGCTTTGACCTTTGTCGGCACGGTCTATCTTTTCCGTTTCATCGGGCAGCTTTGCCGTGCCTATTGCCGTTTTCACGGCAATGTCCGCGCGCGTGCCGCCGAAAGACCGACGCTCCCCGCCCTCTCCCCTTATCCGCAGATCGCAGCCGCGACGGGACGCCGTCTGCGGCGGACAGCGCTTATCGGCGTTGTCACGTTTGCGGTGTTCCTCACGGTGGGATTCATCGTCAGCGCGATCACGGCGGGCAGCTTTGAGTTCTGGCACGCCTTTGGCTGGTTTATGTAATAGAAAGCAAAAAAAGAGGAGCGCCGCAGCGCTCCTCTTTTTTGTCGTTTCGGATTATTCCTCAGTCTCGTCCTCGTCCTCGTCATCCTCGATGTCGAATTCGAGATGCTCGCCGCAGTTGGGGCAATCCACACCGCCGTCGAGCAGCGTTTCCTCGTCCACCTCGAAGGACTCTTTGCAGCTCGGACAGGTGACATCATAGAGATCGTCGTCCCAATCGTCACAGCCGTCGCAGCCTTCACAGTCGCCGTCGCACTCGTCGTCCAGCTCCTCATATACCACATCCTCAAGCGAGCTGAGGTCCTCGTCCACAGCGTCGACCTGCTCGGTCAGCTCCGCGACATAGTCCTCGAGATCGGCATGATCCTCGGCAAGCTCGCCGAGAACATCCACGACCGCCTTGAGCAGCTTGCCTTCCTTGGTGCTCTCGTCGATCTCCATGCCTTCGAACAGACCCTTGAGATACGCTACCTTTTCAATCGTCGTCATACTTCGTTCCTCCTAACTGTTACCTGTATACGAATGGGTTTATGCGCGCTCCATGTATTCGCCGGTGCGGGTGTCAATGCGGATCATTTCACCCTCATTGATGAACAGCGGCACACGCACCTCGGCGCCGGTCTCCAGCGTGGCGGGCTTGGTCGCGTTGGTCGCGGTGTCGCCCTTGAAGCCGGGATCGGTCTGCGTCACCTGCAGCTCCACAAAGTTCGGCGGCTCAACGCCGAACACCTTGCCCTTGTAGGACATGATGCGGCAGACCATGTTTTCTTTCACGAACTTGAAGTTGTCGGACAGCACGTCCTTGTTGATCGGCACGAGCTCATAGGTCTCGCCGTCCATGAAGTAATACAAATCGCCGTCGTTATAGGAATATTCCATTTCCTTTCTCTCGACATAGGCGGTCGGATATTTGTCGGAAGGGTTAAAGGTCTTTTCCACGACCGTCCCCGCGATCACATTGCGGATCTTGGTGCGCACGAAAGCCGCGCCCTTGCCGGGTTTCACATGCTGAAATTCGATGATCTGATAGACATTGCCGTCCATTTCAAAAGTAACGCCGTTACGGAAATCGCCTGCTGATACCATACAAGTATACCTCCAATTTTATAACTGTATTCTATTTTACAGCACTCTGTCGCTTTTTTCAAGTATAATCCTGAATTTTCCTTGAAAAAATCACATATTTTGCCGTGCTGCTTCATATTCCTTATGCATTTCTGCAGCGTCGGCGGTCTGCGTGCCGTCCGATTCGCAGATAACCGTCGGCGTCAGCCCCCGCTCCGCCAGCAGCGTCATGAGCGGTTCGGGCTCGGGACCGAACACCGTGTCGGCAAAGGTCAGGTGCTTTTTCTCGCCGCCCGCCGTGTATTCGATCTTGGAAAAATGAATGTGGAACATTCTGAGGCGCTCGCTGCCGAGCGCGTTTCCGATCTCATCCAAAACGGCGGCAAACGCAGCGCTGTCCTTCAGCGCGCCGTGCTCGCGGCTGTTGAGATGTCCGAAATCGACACACGGCAGCATCCGCTCATCGAGACTGCACATTTGCAGCACCTCGGAGAGCGTGCCGAGCTGATTGATCTTGCCCATGACCTCGGGACAGATGTGCACGGCGGAAAGCCCGTTTCCGTCCAGCGCCGCCTGCGCCTTTTTCAGCGTTTCCATCGCCAGCGCCGTCGCGTCGGCGCGCGAAAGACCGCCGAGTCCGCCCGGATGCACCACGATACGGTCGCCGCCGAGCTTTTGCACCGCCGCAGCGCTCTCCAGGATATACCGCACGCTGTTTTCGCGCTTTTCCGGCTCTGCGGATGCAAGCGAAATGAAATACGGTGCGTGCAGCGACAGTTGCACATCGTTTTCCGCTGCGGCGGCGCGCAGCGCCTCTGCCGTCTTATCGCTAAGGCGCACCCCTCTGCCGCACTGATATTCATAGGCGTTCAGATCCCACTGCCGCAGCCATGTCGGCTGCTGCACCGTCGCAGTGTTGCCCGCCTCATAGAAAGCGTTGCAGTTGCCTGCCGGCCCGAACCGTGCAATCATATGCTCTCCCTCGTTTCTTTCCAGTGCCGCATGATGCGGCGCTCCAGCTTGCGTTTGAAGTGAATGAACGGTTTGTCCGTTTCGGGCGCAAGCGGCAAAAGCTGGATCACCCGTATCCCCGCGCACTTGCCGCCGAGCACATCGGTGAAGATCTGATCGCCGATGACGGCGCACTGCCGTCTTTTCAGCCCCAGCGACCGCGCCGCCCGCAAAAAGCCGAACGGCAGCGGCTTTGCCGCCGACGCCGTGAACGGCAGTCCGAGCTTTTTTGCAAACGGCTGCACCCGCTTTTTCTTGCCGTTGGAGACGATGAGCGGCTGCATCCCCGCATCGCTGACGGCCTTGAGCCAGTCGGCGACGGCGGGGGACAGCTCCTGGCTGTCGTGCGCGGTGAGGGTGTTGTCCACATCGAGCAGCAGACCGACAACGCCCATCTTTTGCAATTCTTCCACCGTGATCTCCGTGATATTCTTTTTGAGCAAAAACGGATGGAACAACACCGCTCCCCCTCTCCGAACAGACAAAGACGGGCTTTGAAAAAAGCCCGTCTTTGATGAAAGCTTATTTGAATTTTCTCTTGCGCGCCGCTTCCGATTTCTTTTTACGTTTCACGGACGGCTTCTCGTAATGCTCTCTTTTGCGCACCTCAGCCAAAACGCCGGAACGCGCACAGGATTTTTTCCATCTGCGCAGGGCGCTGTCCAAGGTCTCGTTTTCTCTTACGCGAACTTCTGCCATAATCGATTCCCTCCCTCCGCTGACAAGCAGGGGTTTTTCATACATGCTATTATACAATACCGAAAAGGCTCTGTCAAGAATTATTTTGCAACAATATTCACCAATTTGCCTTTGATATAAATTTCCTTGACGACCGTCTTTCCGGCAAGCTCTGCCGCGACCCGCTCATTTGCCTTCGCGGCGGCGATGGCGTCCTCGGCGGAAATCTCGGGATCGACCGTCAGCTTTGCGCGGATCTTGCCGCACACCTGCACGACGATCTCCACCGTGTCTTCCTTGCAACATGCCGGGTCAAACTGCGGCCAGCTCTGCGCGGCGACCGTGCCGCCCATGTGCTGCTGTTCCCAGATCTCCTCGGTCATGTGCGGAGCAAAGGGGTTGAGCAGGGTGAGCAGCACGCGCAGCTCGCCGCGCGTCACGCCGCCCGCCGCATAGAAATCGTTGAGCAGCGCCATCATGGCGGCAATGGCGGTGTTGAACTTCAGATTTTCGATGTCCTCGTCCACCTTGCGGATGGTCTTGTGCACCGCCGACAGCAGCGCCGGACGGATGTCCTCCTGCGGCAGCAGCTGCTCCTGCAGTGCCCACACGCGTTCCAAGAACCGACGGCTGCCGCGGATGCTGGCGTTGGACCAGGGCGCGGCTTTTTCAAAGTCGCCGATGAACATTTCATACACACGCAGCGTGTCCGCGCCGTATTCCGCAACGATCTCGTCCGGATTGACAACATTGCCGCGCGATTTGGACATTTTTTCGCCGTTTTCGCCGAGGATCATGCCGTGACTCGTGCGCTTGGCATACGGCTCGGGCGTGGACACCACGCCGATGTCATAGAGGAATTTGTGCCAAAAACGGCTGTACAGCAGATGCAGCGTCGTGTGCTCCATGCCGCCGTTATACCAGTTGACGGGCATCCAATAGTCAAGCGCCTCTTTGGACGCCAGCGCCTTGTCGTTCTTCGGATCGGTATAGCGCAGGAAATACCACGACGAACCCGCCCACTGTGGCATCGTGTCGGTCTCGCGCTTGGCGGG
>URNF01000124.1 GCA_900549155.1 uncultured Oscillospiraceae bacterium
GAAGCTGCGGCAGCCCATGCAGGGATAGCAATGGCCGTTGCCGTTCTTGTCCACCTTCAGCTCCAGCATCTTCTTCTCGCTGATATAGTCGGGCACCATGCGCTTTGCCGTGCACTTCGCCGCAAGGCGGGTCAGATAGTAATACGGCGCGTCCTCGGTGATGTTGTCCTCCTCCAGCACATAGATAAGCTTCGGGAACGCCGGCGTGACCCACACGCCCTTCTCGTTCTTCACGCCCTGATAGCGCTGCAAAAGCGTTTCCTCGATGATGATGGCAAGATCCTTTTTCTCCTGCTCGTTCTTTGCCTCGTTCAGATACATGAACACGGTCACAAACGGGGCTTGTCCGTTGGTGGTGAGCAGCGTCACGACCTGATACTGGATGGTCTGCACGCCGCGGCGGATCTCCTCACGCAGGCGGCGCTCCACCAAAATGCCGATCTCGTCCTCGGTCATGATTCTGCCGACGGCATCGTTCTCGCTGAGCACGTCGCGGCGGATCTTCTCACGGCTGACCTGTACAAACGGCGCCAGATGCGTCAGCGAAATGGACTGACCGCCGTATTGATTGGACGCCACCTGTGCGATGATCTGCGTCGCGATGTTGCAGGCGGTGGAGAAGCTGTGGGGGCGCTCGATCATCGTTCCGGTGATGACCGTGCCGTTTTGCAGCATATCCTCCAGGTTGACAAGATCGCAGTTGTGCATATGCTGTGCGAAATAGTCCGAATCGTGGAAATGGATGATGCCCTCGTTGTGTGCTTCCACAATATCCTGCGGCAACAGAATACGGTTGGTGATGTCACGGGACACCTCGCCCGCCATATAGTCACGCTGGGTGGAGTTGACAACGGGGTTCTTGTTGGAATTCTCCTGTTTGGCTTCCTCGTTGTTGCACTCGATAAGGCTGAGAATTTTGTCGTCGGTCGTGTTGGACTGACGCACCAGCGTGCGGGTATAGCGATAGGTGATGTAGGACTTGGCGACCTCAAACGCGCCGTGCGCCATGATCTGATGCTCCACCATGTCCTGCACTTCCTCAACGACCGGAGAACGTCCCAGCGTTTCGCAGGACAGCACCACACTTTCGGCGATGCGGTGGATCTGCGTGGGCGTCATGCGCGCGCCCTCCTCCACCGTCTCGTTTGCCTTGGTGATGGCGGCGATGATCTTCGTGATGTCGAATACCGCTTCCGAACCGTTGCGCTTGATGATCTTCATGCTTTCCCGTCTCCTCATATATGTAAAATTGAATTTTTCGGTACAGTTTCTATTGTAGCACAGGCATATAGCACTGTCAAGACGATACCACAAAATATAGTGGTTATTTTTGAAAGCGACCACCATATACACATTGTATAGAGAAACGCCGCCCCAAAAGGGACGGCGTTTCGTTACAATAACAAGGGTTTACACGGTCTCTACCTTGATGATGTTGGTGTTGCCGGATTTACCGTTGGTAATACCGCCGGTGATCACGATGCGTTCGCCTTCATGCAGCGAAAATGTCTTTTTTGCCAGCTGCAGTGCGGTATAGAACAGCACGTCAATGGACGTATAGCTGTCGCACATGACAGGCGTTACGCCCCACGACAGTGCCAGCTTGTGATAGGTCTTTTCGCTCGTCGTCAACCCCAAAATGTCCACGGGCGAACGGAAGCGGGACACCATGCGGGCGGTCATGCCGGACAGGGTACACACAGCGATTACCTTGGCGTCGATGTCGATCGCCATGCCGCAGGTCGCGTGGGAAATGGCGTCCACCGTGTTGCGGATGCGAAATTCCGCGCGGGCAAAGCGTTTGGCATAGTGGATGTTCTGTTCGGTGTGCTCCGCGATGCGTGCCATCGTTGCCACCGCCAGCACGGGATATTTCCCCGCAGCGGTCTCGCCGGACAACATGACGGCGCTTGTGCCGTCATACACTGCGTTGGCAACATCGGAAATTTCGGCACGTGTCGGACGCGCGTTGTGAATCATCGACTCCAGCATTTCCGTCGCCGTGATCACCCGCTTGCCGAGCAGGCGGCACTTGGTGATGAGCCGTTTCTGAATGGCGGGCAGCCCCTCGAACGGGATCTCCACACCCATGTCGCCGCGACCGATCATGATGCCGTCACACGCCTCGCAAATTTCTTCGATGTTGTCAACGCCGGATTGGTTCTCGATCTTCGCAATGAGATCCACATTCTGAGCACCGTGCTCCGCCAAAAACGTCTTGACATCCAAAAGATCCTGCTTTTGCGACACAAAGGAGCAGGCGATGAAGTCCACATCGTTTTCGATGCCGAACAGCAGGTCTGCCTTGTCCTGTTCGCTGAGATAGACCTGTTTTAGCACCTTGTTGGGGAAGCTCATGCTCTTGCGGTCGGACAATTCGCCGCCGATGCACACGCGGGTGACGATGTCGTCGCCCTTGACATCGGTGACCTCGAATTTCAAAAGGCCGTTGTTGAGCAGGATGATGTCCCCCGCCTGCATTTCTTTTGCCAGCGCCTTATAGCTCACCGAAACGTGCGACGCGTCCCCCACCGTGTCGGCGGTGGTGAAGGTGAACGTATCGCCCTCATTGAGGAAGATCTTGCCGTCCTTGAAGGTGGAGATGCGGTATTCCGGACCCTTGGTGTCCAGCATGATGGCAAGCGAAACGCCGCATTTTTTGCGCACTTTTTTGATGAGGTCGATGCGCGCCTTGTGATCCGCGTGCGTCCCGTGCGAAAAATTCAGCCGCGCCACATTCATGCCCGCTTCGCACATGGCGACAAGCGTTTTCTCATCGCTGCAAGCAGGGCCGATGGTACAGACGATCTTCGTTTTGCGCATATGGCATCGCTCCTTCTGAAAAAAATAAAATTTGGAGTCAGTATACCATATTTTGCCCCTTTTGGCAATAAAAAAATCACGGCGCCCCGCGAAAAATGCGAAACGCCGCGATCTTCACTTTTTCACCGTGCGGTATTTTTCTCTGGTAGCGATACCGCCGCGAATGTGGCGCTGCGCCTTGTTGGTGTTGAGCACCACCCGCACCTGTCCGTACAGCTGCGGATTGATCTTCTGCAGCCGCCCGGAAACATCCTTATGTACCGTCGATTTCGATATGTGAAACTGCCTTGCCGCCGCGCGCACGGTCGCGTCGTTTTCGATGATATATTCGCCGAGCATCACCGCGCGTTCCTCTACGCCATCCCTCATACGATCAACTCCATCTGCATTGCTGTTTCATCCTATGCGGGAAAACGGAAAAATATGATTTTTTGCGCCGTTTGCCGAAATTTTCCGTCGGGGGCTTGTCGGCGGTGCGGGGTATATGGTATACTGGATGCGTATATTATAAGAAAAGAGGTCACCCGTCATGACGGATACACACGATGGCTACATTTCCCCGCTCTCCACGCGCTATGCCTCAAAGGAGATGCAGACGGTCTTTTCGCAGAATTTCAAATTCCGCACCTGGCGGCGGCTGTGGATCGCGCTGGCGCGGGCGGAGAAAAATCTCGGTCTTGCCATCACCGATGAGCAGATCGCCGAAATGGAAGCACACCGCGACGACATCAACTATGCCGTCGCCGAGGAGCAGGAGCGCCGTGTGCGCCATGATGTGATGGCGCATGTCTATGCCTTCGGGCAGCAATGCCCGAAAGCCGAGCCTATCATTCATCTCGGCGCGACCAGCTGCTATGTCGGCGACAACACCGACATCGTGATCCTGCGGGAAGCCTCGCGCATTGTTCTCGGCAAGGCGGCGCAGGTGGTGCGGGCGCTGTCGGATTTCGCCGGGCGATATAAGGCGCTGCCGTGCCTTGCCTATACCCATCTGCAGCCCGCACAGCTCACCACCGTCGGCAAGCGTGCGACACTGTGGATCAACGAGCTTTTGTATGACATGCAGGCGCTGTCCTTTGAGCTTTCCCGTTTGCAGCTGCTCGGCTCCAAGGGCACGACCGGCACGCAGGCGAGCTTCATGGAGCTTTTCGACGGCGATGAGGAAAAGATCGACAAAATGGAGCAGATGATCGCCGAAGAGATGGGCTTTTCCGGCTGTGTGCCGGTGTCGGGACAGACCTATTCCCGCAAGATCGACTATTATTTCCTGAGCGCACTTTCCGGCTTTGCACAGAGCGCCTACAAATTTGCCGGCGATCTGCGCATCCTGCAATCCTTTGAGGAGATCGAGGAGCCGTTTGAAAAAACACAGATCGGCTCTTCCGCCATGCCCTATAAGCGCAACCCGATGCGCTGCGAGCGGATGTGCGCACTGGCGCGCTATGTCATTGCCGACGCACAGAACCCCGCCATGACCGCGCCGATGCAGTGGTTTGAGCGCACGCTCGACGACAGCGCCAACAAGCGCATTGCCGTTTCGGAAGCGTTTTTGGCGGTCGATGCCATCCTCAACATCTATATGAATGTCGCGTCGGGACTGACGGTGTATGAAAAGGTCATTCACCGCCGCGTGATGGAAAAGCTGCCGTTCATGGCGACCGAGAATGTTCTCATGGAATCCGTGCGGCGCGGCGGCGACCGTCAGGCGCTGCACGAGGTCATTCGTGTCCACTCGCACGCCGCCGCATGGCGCGTCAAGATGGAAGACGGCAAAAACGACCTCATCGAGCGGCTGGCAAACGACCCCGCCATTCCGCTCACCGCCGAGGAGATCCTTGCGCAGTTCGACCCGCAGAGCTATATCGGCCGTGCGCCGTCACAGGTGACGGCATTCCTCAAAAACACGGTCGCACCCGCGCTGGCGCCGTATGCCGACGCCGCCTACACATCCGAGCTTTCCGTCTGAAAATTCACAGAATTGACACGGCTGACGGCGGGGGATGTGATATACTGATTTATATATTAGGAAAGGGAAAAGCAAACACATGAACTATTCGGAGATCACCCCCTACATCGAAAAGCTGGCAAATCTCTCAAACGAAAACAACCACATCCGTCCCGAAATGTACACCGAGCATCACGTCAACCGTGGACTGCGGGACATGAACGGCAACGGCGTTGTCACGGGACTGACGGAAATTTCCACCATCAAGGCAAAGAAGACACTGGAAAACGGCGAGGTCGTCCCCTGTCACGGTCAGCTTTTTTACCGCGGCATCAACGTCTATGACCTGGTGACGGGCTTTATTGAGGATGACCGCTTCGGGTTTGAGGAGACGGCGTATCTTTTGCTGTTCTCCGAGCTGCCCGACCGAGCGGCGCTGTCCGCTTTCCGCGAAACGCTTGCCGACTATCGGTCGCTGCCCACCTCGTTTGTGCGCGACATGATCCTGAAAGCACCGGGACGCGACATGATGAACATTCTGTCCCGCTGCGTGTTGGCGCTGTATGCCTATGACGAAAACCCCGACGACATTTCCGTCGAGAATGTCCTGCGACAGTGCCTGCAGCTCATTTCCGTTTTGCCCCTTGTGGCGGTATACAGCTATCAGTCTTTTCAGCATTATCATCAGGGCAAGAGCCTTTTCATCCATCTGCCGAAAAAGGAGCTGTCCACTGCGGAAAACCTTTTGAGCATCCTGCGGGAGGACGGGCAGTTTACGCATCTTGAAGCAAAGATGCTGGATCTCTGCATGGTGCTGCACGCCGAACACGGCGGCGGCAACAACTCCACCTTCACCACCCATGTCGTCACCTCGTCCGGCACGGACACC
>URNF01000125.1 GCA_900549155.1 uncultured Oscillospiraceae bacterium
TGTGGTGTTGATGCTGCTGTGGCCGAGGATGTCGGCGAGCTTGGCGATGTCCTTTTCCATGTTATAGAACACGCGGGCAAACAGATGCCGCAGATTGTGCGGAAAGACCTTTTCGGGATTGACGTTTGCCGCCTTGCACAGTGCTTTCATTTCGCGCCAAATGTTCGTTCTGCCGAGCGGCTTTCCCGTGCGGGTCACAAAGATCATGCCGCTTTTGATTTTCTGCTTCGCTGCAAAGCGAAGCAGTTTTTGTTTCAGCTCCTTCACGAGAAAGACTGTCCGCGTTTTCCCCTTGCAGCGCACGGTCGCCTCGCCGCGTTTTGCTGCCTCAACGGTGATATACTGCAGTTCGCTCACACGCATACCCGTCCCGCAGATCGTCTGCAAAATGAGGTGCAGCCGTTCGTTGTGCCCCTGCGCGGCGGCACGGCACAGCCGCACATATTCCGCTTTTGTCAGTTCCCTTTCTTCATGACAGTAGACCTGTTGCTGCAGCTTCAGCGATCTCACCTTCAGATCGTGCCACCCCAAAAATACAAACAGGCTGTTGACGCTCGCCAGCATGGAGTTGACGCTGCGCGGCGCGTATGTTTTCTGCAAGCTTTCTTTATAGGCGATCACCGTCATTTTCGTGATCGTCCCGCCGTCGGCAAAGGCGGCAAATGCCGCCGCGTCGCGGGCATATTTCTCAACCGTCGCCGCGCTCCTTTCCGCCAAAATGAGTTGTTTCCGAAAAGCGGCGATATCCGCCGCCCTTATCTGCCGTCTGTTCATTTTACTCCCCCGTTTTCCGATTCTATTCCCAAATCATAAAAACAGAAAACGGCGTTGTCAAACATTTCGGCAACAAAAAAGCCGACGGTTTCTCCGTCGGCTTTTGCAAAGCACAAAACAAATATAATATTATATTGAATCCAATAGTCGCTCGTTTACGGCGGGCGGTAGAAACGGTGCATCCATATCATGCAGGTATATTGAAATCAATATAGCGGACAGGCAACCTGTCCTAAGTTAGGGAAAAGAAAAAAAGAAGCAATGTAGACAGTATAGACGCTTATTCCCGTTTTGTCAACAGTTTTTTTGCAAAAAAATGATGTTGAAAGCCCTGTAGCCGATCTTGATGAATGGGAAGAACAGTGAGCTCCGCAGCATCGTGACAATCAGTGGAACAAAGCAGAAGCTTTTCGGAAAGTTATGGGCATGTCCCCCACCGCTTTCATCCAATCGGTAAAAATGAAAAAGGCGATGGAAATGCTGCAAAGTGACTATGCGAGCATCACCGCCATCGCCTATTCACTGGGATATAACAACGTCTATGAATTTTCAAGGAGCTTCAAAAACTATACGGGGATTTCACCGACAGGATATGCCGCAAAGAACATTTGACAAAGGAGCAATATTCTGTATAATAAAGTAGAATGTTGAAAACGGAGAGGGAATTCTCGTATGAACAAAAAAATCGGCATCACTGCCTTATGCTTACTTTTGAGCATTTGTGCGCTTGCTGCCTGCATTTTCCTGCGCGGCAAACTGGAAAATGACAGCCGGACGGTCACACCGGCGCAGACGCCTGCGCAAAGCGGCGATCTCGTCACCCGTCCCACGACTGTGGCGACCGACGCGACAGCGCCCACTGTGCGTCCTGTCGGCGGCTCGGACGCACAGAGCACCACTGCCACGACCGCCGTAACCGTCACGACGGCGGTGCCGCGCGACGGCGCTTTTGCTTTCACCGAGCAGCAAACAAAACAGCTCGACAGCATGCTTGCCGGTTTCGGCGGACAGGTCGCAGCGCTGTATACGGATCTCGAAACGGGATATACCTATACCTACAACGCGGACAAGACCTTTTCCGCCGCCAGTCTCACCAAAGCGCCCTATTGTCTGTATCTTTTGCAGCTTGCGGCGGACGGCAAGTGCGATCTTGAGCAAAAGCTCACCTATACCGACAAGATCGGTTCAAACGGCACGGGCATCGTGAAAAAGTCCCCTTTCGGCACGCAGTTCACCGTCGGGCAGCTTATCGAATACACGCTGCGATACAGTGACAACGCTGCCCTGCGGATGCTGCGCGGTGCATATCCGGCAAACGGATTTCAGAAATACGCCGCCACCATCGGCATCAAAAACACCGCCGCGATCGGTCTGATCACCAACAGCCGCATCACGGCAAACGATGCCGCGATCTATATGCGGGCGATCCACGCGTTCATCCGCGACAACCCGACCTATGGCGGGATGCTGCATGAATATATGACGCACAGCAACAACAAGATGTTTGCCTCGCAATATCCGCTTGTGCGCAAATACGGCTGGGCGGACAAAGCCTTTCACGAAATGGCGCTGGTCGAAGCGCCGCACCCCTATATCCTTGTGCTGCTCACCGACCACGAGGACGGCACGGCACAGGATTTTGCCATGTTCCGCAATTTTTCCAAAACCGTTGAAGCTATTGCCAACCACTGATAAGGAGAGTGCGTATGTTTACAGATGCATTACAGTCTTTTGATCCCGAGGTCTTTGCCGCCTGTGACCGCGAAATGCAGCGGCAGCAGCACAACATCGAGCTGATCGCTTCGGAAAACATCGTTTCAAAGGCGGTGCTGCTTGCCGCCGGTTCGGTGCTCACAAATAAATATGCCGAAGGGTATCCCGGCAAGCGGTATTACGGCGGCTGCGTCTATGTCGACGAGGTCGAGGAGATCGCCAGAGAGCGCGCCAAAAAGCTGTTCGGCGCGGAGCACGCCAATGTCCAGCCGCACAGCGGTGCAAACGCCAATCTTGCCGCCTTTTTTGCTCTGCTGCAGCCGGGCGATACCGTGCTCGGCATGAGCCTTGCCCACGGCGGTCACTTGTCGCACGGCTCGCCCGTCAACATTTCCGGGAAATATTTTCATGTTGTTTCCTACGGGGTGGATGCCGAGACGGGGTGCATCGACTATGAGGAAATGCGCAAAACGGCACTTGCCTGCAAGCCGAAAATGATCATCGCGGGTGCAAGTGCCTATCCCCGCGTCATTGATTTTGCCAAATGCCGCGAGATCGCTGATGAGGTCGGCGCCTATTTGATGGTGGACATGGCGCACATCGCGGGACTTGTCGCTGCAGGTGTGCATCCCAGCCCGATCCCGTATGCCGATGTGGTGACCACCACCACGCACAAAACGCTGCGCGGCCCGCGCGGCGGCATGATCCTCTGCAAGGAGGCGCTGGCAAAACAGATCGACAAAGCCATCTTCCCCGGCACACAGGGCGGTCCGCTCATGCATATTATCGCCGCCAAGGCGGTGGCGCTCGGCGAAGCACTCACCGACGATTTCAAGGCATATCAGCGGCAGATCGTGAAAAATGCCAAGGTGCTGTCCGAAGCGCTCATGGCAAAGGGGCTGACGCTGGTTTCCGGCGGCACGGACAACCATCTGATGCTGCTTGACCTGCGCGGCACCGACGTGACCGGCAAGGAGCTGGAGCATCGACTGGACGAGGTGCACATCACTGCCAACAAAAATGCCATTCCCGACGATCCGCAAAGCCCGTTCATCACAAGCGGGCTGCGCATCGGCACACCCGCCGTCACCTCGCGCGGGTTCAAAGAGCCGGAAATGGAAAAAATTGCCGGTTTCATTGCCGACATTCTCGGTGATTATGACAAACACAAAGAGCGCGTGACTGCGGAAGTCATTGCGCTTTGCGAAAAATTTCCGATCTATGCGGACTGAGCTTGCATAACATCACACCGCTTGCGCATACTAGTCGCGGAGAGACGATCTCCGCAAACGCAAAATGCGATAAGTGGGGTGAAAAGCCATGCTGGACAGATTGGCTTTGCTTCTGGTCGTGATCGGCGCGATCAACTGGGGAAGCGTCGGACTGTTTCAATTCGACATCGTTTCCTGGATCTTCGGCGGGGCAAGTTCCATTGTCAGCCGCATCATCTTTACGCTGGTCGCCATTGCGGGACTGTGGTGCATTTCGCTGTTTTTCCGCAAACGGGACGATGTGCTGTCTCACAACGACTGAGGGGCGAACATCCAACAAGAGAAAAGGGATCGCAGTATCTGCGATCCCTTTTCAAACTGTCAAAAATCCCGCAGGACGCAAAAGCGCATTTACGCAAAAAAGGAGCCGCAACTTTTGCGGCTCCTTTTTTCGTTTTTCTTTGTGTTTTTTTACTTGCCGGTGACCAGTGCCAGCGTATCCCGTGCGATGACGAGTTCTTCGTTTGTCGGGATGACAAAGCCGCGCACGGTGGAGTCCTTCGTGGTGATCTCCACTTCCTGCCCCTTCGAATGGTTGGCAGCCTTGTCGAGCTTGACGCCGAGATATGCCATCGAGTTGATGATGTCCTCGCGGATCTCCTCGCAGTTTTCCGCGATACCGGCGGTGAACACGATCGCGTCCAAGCCGCCCAGCGCGGCAACAAAGCCGCCGACCAGCTTCGAGACCTGATAGCTGCGCATCTTCCAGAACAGTTCTGCGCGGTCGTGGAACGGGTGCTGCGGATCCTGAATGGCAGCGCGCAGATCGCGGTCGTCACCCGTGAAGCCGGAGATGCCGAGCATGCCGGACTTCTTGTTCATCACCTGATCCATTTCGGTGGGCGTGAAGCCCTCTTTTTCCATGATAAAGGTGATGGCGGACGGATCGACAGCGCCGCAGCGCGTGCCCATGAGCATACCGTCAAGCGGCGTCAGACCCATCGTGGTGTCAATGCACTTGCCGTCCTTGATGGCGGAGATGGAAGCACCGTTGCCGATGTGGCAGGTGATGATGCGCGTGCCCTTGCCGTCCGGCTTACCGAGCAGCTCGCAGCAGCGTTTGCTGACAAAGCGATGCGACGTGCCGTGGAAGCCATAGCGGCGCACGGCATATTTCTCATAATATTCATACGGCACACCGAACATATACGCCTCGGGCGGCATGGTCTGATGGAAAGAGGTGTCAAAAACAACGACCTGCGGCACTTTTTCGCCGAAAGCGGCAATGGCGGCGCGGATGCCCTGAACGTGCGCCAAATTGTGCAGCGGTGCCAGCGCAGCCAGCTCCTCAATGTCGTCGATGACCTTGGGCGTCACGATGACCGAGCGGTCGAACTTGTCGCCGCCCTGAACGATGCGGTGACCGATGGCAGCAACCTCGGACAGATCGTCGATGACCTTGCCCTCACCGGTGGTGAGCGCTTTTTTGACCTGTTCGAACGCCTCGGTGTGGTTGTCCATCTTGATGTCCGCTTTGTATACATAGCCGTCGCTGGTCTTATGTGTGAAAAGACCGCCGTCGCCGATGCGTTCGCAGACACCCTTTGCCAGCATCTTCTCCCCATCCATGTCGATGAGCTGATATTTCAGCGAAGAGCTGCCGGCGTTGATAACCAAAATTTTCACTTTTTTTAACCTCCGTCTTTTCAACACGCGTATTTGCGTGTATACTGTTATAGAGTAGTATATACCATCTTTTTTACATTTGCAAGTACCCATTCCACAGTAAGGGCGGTTTTTCCATGAAAGTTGCCGGTATTATTGCCGAATATAATCCGTTTCACAACGGACATAAATATCATATAGACAAATCAAAGGAGCTGACAGGTGCATATGCTGTAATAGCGGTAATGAGTGGCAGCTTTGTGCAGAGAG
>URNF01000126.1 GCA_900549155.1 uncultured Oscillospiraceae bacterium
CCAAAGGTGGCGGCGGGGGAGATCCGCCCGACGATCTATGCGGTGCTCCCCATCACCGACGCCGAAAAGGCGCAGGACATGCTCTATCGCAGCGAAAACGTCGGCAAGGTCGTTTTGACGGTGGAATAACAAAAATGCAGCCACTTAATGTGGCTGCATTTTTGTTCACACTTTTTGTTTTGCAATGTGGTATACTGCCCGATGGAGGTGTCATATATGACCGAAACAAAGAAGAAAAAGTCGGTGGGGCGGCGCATCCTCACCGTCGTTGTGATCGTTTTATGCGTGGTGCTGCTGTTTTTGCTCGGCGTGCGCGGCTATTTCCGCCTGTCGGTGGCAAACTACTATCGGCACGCGGAAAAGACCTTTGTCATTCCGGGTCTGTCCGACGGCATGATCGTGCAGGGACTGGCGTATGACGAGGGAAAAGGGGATTTCTTCATCACCGGCTATCGCGCCGACGGCGCGGCATCGCAGGTGAGCCTTGTGCACCGCGCGGACGGCAAGGAGTTAAAACGCCTGTCGCTTGCGGATCAGAGCGGCAGCGCCTATCTCGGCCATGTCGGCGGCATCACGGTGGCAAACGACCTTGTCTATGTCGCGGATGATGCGGGACTGATGGTGTATGCGTTGGAGGATTTCTATGCCGCTGCCGACGGCGGCACGGTCAAGGCGATCGGCTTTTTCTCGACAAAGACCGCCGATGACAGCCTGGCGGTCGCCTTTGTCCACAGCGACGGCGAGAATATCTATGTCGGCGAATTCTACAGAGAGCAGAACTATCCCACGCCCGACAGCCACAAGTTCACGACGGCGGCGGGTGACGAAAGCCCCGCGCTGCTTTTGTCCTTCCGCCTTGACAAGGACGCGCCCTGCGGCATTGCGCCGACGGTGGAAAAGGCCTATTCCATCCCCGGACTGGTGCAGGGCATGTGCATCGACGATGCGGGCAATATCTGCCTTTCCACCTCGTATGCGGTGGCATTTTCGCACCTGTATGTCTACGGCACGCCGAAAGCAGAGGGTGAGGTCACGGTGCTGGGACAGACGCTGCCGCGCTATGTGCTGGACAGCTCCTGCCTGAAAGCGGACATCAAAGCGCCACCCATGGCGGAGGAGATCGTCACGGTGGACGGTAAGCTGTATACCATGTGCGAGTCCGCGACCGACAAATACATCTTCGGCAAATTCACCTCGGCGAAATACTGCTATGCCGCCGATCTCTCGGCGTGGCTGTGACAGGGGCTTGCGGCGACCCGTAACTTGTGGTATACTGCCGTCGGGGGGATGCGTGTGGAGCGGATTTTTCAGATCATGGAGCTTGTCGGCACGGTGGCTTTCGCCATTTCCGGCGTCATCGCCGGCGTGCGGCATCATATGGACGTGTTCGGCACAACGGTGCTGGGGTTGGTGACGGCGGTCGGCGGCGGGATCGTGCGGGACATGATGATCGGCAGATTGCCGCCGACGGTGTTTTTGCATCCGCTGTGCGCGGTCGTCGCGCTTTTGACGTCGCTTTTGTTGTTTTTTCTCATGTATATCCTCAAAGCGGAGGCAGGCACACGCCTGAAGCGCTGGGAGGACATCCTGCTGTTTGTGACCGACACGGTGGGGCTGGGCGTTTTCACGGTGCTCGGCATGGAGACCACCGTGCAGGCGGGCTACACCGGCAAGGCAATGCTGCTGTTTGTCGGCATCATCACCGGCATCGGCGGCGGCATTTTCCGCGACGTGTTTTCCGGTGTGATCCCCGCCGTGTTTCGCAAGCATATCTATGCCCTGGCGTCGGCGGCGGGTGCACTTGTCTATGTGCTGCTCATGCCGTATGTGTCCAACCGCATCTGCATGCCCGCAGGGTTCATCACCGTGGTGGTGATCCGCATTTGCGCCAACATTTTCAAATGGGATCTGCCGATCGTCGGCGGAAAAGAAAACGGAGGGAAATGACATGGAGCACTTTTCCATACCGTCCGCGTGGCAGGGGGAGACCCTGCACGGGATCGTCGTGAAACCGCAGGGAGAACCGCGCTGCCTTGTGCAGTTTGTGCACGGCATGTCGGAATATATCGAGCGCTATGTGCCGGTGATGGAATTTCTGGCGCAGCACGGGATGCTGTGCTGCGGACATGACCACATCGGGCACGGCGACACGCAGAAAACCGCCAAAAAGCGCGGCCACATGCCGTATGCAAACGGCGGGGACATTTTGGTGGCGGACGTGCTGGCGGTGCAGGCGCACGTGAAAGCACAGTATCCGTCGCTGCCGACCGTTCTGTTCGGACACAGCATGGGCTCCTTTGTGGTGCGCAGCACGGTTGCAAAATCTCCGAAAACCTATGCGGCGCTCATCGCCTGCGGCACGGGCGGCCCGCAAGCCGCCATCGGTGTCGGACGCGCGCTCACGGGGCTTTTGCGCGGCGTGAAGGGTGAGGAGCACCGCTCCCGCCTTTTGTATGCGCTGATGTTCGACGCTTTTTCAAAGGGCTTTCCCGAAAAGGAAGCGTCCGCGTGGCTTTCCCGCAACCCTGAAAATGTGCGGGCATATGACGCGGACGAAAAGTGCGGGTTCATGTTCTCGGTCGGCGGCATCCGTTCGCTGCTTGCGGTGAACGGCTTTGCCAACAGCAAGGCGTGCTTTGCCGCAACGCCGCACTTCCCGATCCTGCTCATCGCGGGGGATCACGATCCCGTCGGCGATCACGGCAAGGGCGTGAAACGGGTGGCAGAGCTGTACCGTGAGAGCGGGCACACCGACGTCACGCTGCGGCTTTTCGAAAACGATCGGCACGAGATCCTCAACGAGGACAACCGCGACGAAGTGATGAAAACTATACTTGATTTTATAGACGAAAAGCTCCGCTTTTGAGCGGAGCTTTTCATTTTAATACAGGATTTATTCCTCGCACACGCTTAAAACGACCTTTCCTCGTTTTCTCACCGTAGAAAAAAGCATAGCACCCGCCGTGCGATGCGGCAATGGCATATTTGATGTTTTTATCATATCTGATACTTTATAAAAAAACAAAAAACCAATCGGGAGCGGGTGCATCCCGATTGGTTTTTATAGGGATCATTTTTCCAGCAGCTTATCCATGATGGACGGGCCGTGGGGGACGAAGTTGCCGGTTTCGGCGGCAGTCGCCTCGGAGAACACGTCGACGCCCGAAACGGTCTTGCGGGAGTCAAAGAGAAGATACGGCACGGGATCGGAGGAATGCGTGTGGGTGCACAGGGGGGTCGGATGATCGGGCATCACCAAAATGCGATAGTCCCCATGCGCCTTCAGATAGTCAAGCAGGGGAGCAAGCACCTGACGGTCAATCTCCTCGATCGCCTTCACCTTGTTTTCCGCCTCACCGCGGTGACCGCATTCGTCGGGCGCTTCAATGTGCACATAGGCAAGGTCCACGCCGCTTTCAAACAGCTTGACGGCGGCGGCTGCCTTTCCCGCAAAGTTGGTGTCGATATAGCCCGTTGCGCCCTCGACCTCCGGCGTCTGCATATGGGCGCAGATGCCGATGCCCTTGAGCAGATCGACGGCGGAGATGACACCGGCGGTGACGCCGTTTTTCTCCTTGAAGTCTTCAAGCGTCGGCTTCACGCCCTCGCCCCACAGCCAGATGGACGTCACGGGGCGTTCGCCGCGCGCGATGCGGGCAAGGTTTATGGGGTGATCCTTGAGGACTTCCACGCTGCGGCGCATCAGATCAATGAGCGGCGCGGCGTTTTCGCTTTTGCTGAGATAGTCGCCGATGACGCGCCCGCTGATGTCGTGCGGCGGGGTCATCGTGCCGAGATCGGTCGTGCCGTTTGCGACCACAAGGCAGTGGCGATAGGCAACGCCTGTGTAGAACGTGAAGCGGTCGCTGCCGAGCTTTTCCTGCACGGTCTTCATAAGCTCTGCAGCCTCGGCGGTGGAGACGTCGCCGCCGCAATAGTCCACCATGGTCTTGTCCTCATAGCGCGCTTCGTCCGACAGCGTGACGAGGTTGCAGCGCAGCGCGACGTCGGTCGGCTTCAGATCCACGCCGATGCTTGCCGCTTCAAGGGGGGAACGACCGGTATAGCATTTCATGGGATCATAGCCCATGACCGACAGGTTTGCAACGTCGCTGCCGGGTTTGAGTCCGTCGGCGACCGTTTTGCACAGTCCGACCTCGGACACCTTCGCCAGCGCGTCCATGTGCGGCTTGTGCGCCGCTTCCATGGGGGTTTTGTTTTGCAGTGCGGCGTTGGGCTTGTCCGCCATGCCGTCACATAATACGACCAGATATTTCATAAGACCTCGACCTCCTGTTACTGGGTTCTATGGTATCACAAAAACCGCCGTTTGAAAAGGAAAAACGATTGTTTTTTACAAAAAAATATGCTAAAATGGGACAAATGAACAAAAGGGAGACACCGACTTATGCGTATGCGCCGCAAAAAGAATTTGGAAACACGGCTGGCGGATTGTGCCGACTGGCTCAAAATTCCCGCCATGCCCGACGACCGCGACTTTCGTGCGGCAAAAGAACAGGCGGCGTTTATCGACCTTGACGGCTGGTTTGCGAAAAAACAGCCGCTGTGGCTGGAGATCGGCTGCGGGCGGGGACAGTTCGCGGCGGAATTGGCAAAGCAGCACCCCGAGGTGAACATCCTTGCGGTCGAAAAGGTCGCAAACGTGATCGTTGCCGCCGCCGAAAAGGCAAAGGAGCAGGAGCTGCCCAATCTGCGGCTGTTAAACTGCGCCGCCGAATATCTCCCGCGTTATCTTCGCCCGCACACGGTGGAGCGGCTGTATCTCAATTTCTCCTGTCCGTTTCCGAAAGCGCGCTATGCTGAGCACAGGCTGACGTCCGAGCGGTTTTTGCCCATCTATGACGCGCTGCTCACGGAAAACGCGGAAATTCATCAGAAAACCGACAACCGCGCCTTTTTTGAATATTCCATCGAAAAGCTCACAGGCTTCGGCTTTGCGCTGAAAAATGTGTCGCTCGATCTGCATGCCAGCGACTTTGCGGGCAACATCGTGACCGAATATGAAAAGCGGTTTGCCGATCTCGGTCAGCCGATCTATCGGCTGGAAGCATATCGCCGCTGAAAACGGGCACACTGTCTGCGGGAGGGATCACCATGCCGCAGAAGAAAAAGGGAAGCGACGCCTTCGGCGCAGCGGAGCAGTCCGCCGTTTCGATCGAGGGACAGCCGCAGAACGCCTATGAAATGGTGCACAAATACGGGACGTATAACATCCAACCGACCGCAGACTCCGACAACGAATTTCCGGAGATCGCACAGGGCTTGCCCGCCGCAAAGCAGCATAAAGAAGTGGAACCGGAAAACGTCGAATGACGCTTTCCGGTTCCTTTTTTTACGGATTGACGGCGTTCGTTTCCGCCGTAGCGCTTGTCGCAGTCGTCTCGGCTGTTGCAGCGGTTGCTGCCGTGGTCGCGACGGTGGTGCTTGCCGCCGTTGTCGTTGTCGTCGCTGTTTTTACCGTTGTTGCAGCGGTGGTGACGGGCGTTTCGGTGGTCGCGGCGGGTGTCCCGACCGTGACAGCGGCGGGAAGATCGGCGGGATGGGCGCTGCTGCCCCA
>URNF01000127.1 GCA_900549155.1 uncultured Oscillospiraceae bacterium
CGGTAGGCGGCGTCAAATTCATAGTTTGTCATGTTTCTGCATCCTCCGGCAATTCCAGGGTGAGCGCGCCCAGCTTGCCGCCGCGGTATTCATCCAGCAGCATCACCGCGGCGCGTTCGGTGTCGACCTCGCCGCCGCGTACCAGCATGCCGCGCTTTCTGCCCACCGCCTGCAGCAGCTCATAGCCGTCGGACGGCATGCAGTCGGGCAGCTTATACCGCTCGGCAAGCCTGCCGCGGTAGTTTTCATACAGCACTTCCAGCAAAAGACACGCAAGCTCTTCCACATCCAGAATTTGATCCTTGATCGCACCTGTAAAGGCGAGATGCTTTGCAACATCCTCATCTTCGAACTTCGGCCACAATACACCGGGGGTGTCCAGCAGCTGCACGCCGCCGTCCACGGCAAACCACTGATGGTTGCGGGTGACGCCGGGGCGATCCTCTACCTTTGCCTTGCCGCCCGTCAGCTTGTTGATGAATGAGGATTTTCCCACATTCGGAATGCCCACCACCATCAGACGGACGGTGGGGTTTTTCATGCCCTTTTCCCGTTTCGCCGCCAGCTTGTCCGCCAGCAGCTCATGCAAAAGCGGAACACACTTTTGCACACCCGTGCCCGTTTTGCAGTCGGCGGTCATGACGGCATAGCCCGCTGCGCGAAAATGCGCACACCAGCGCCGCGTTGCCGCCGCATCCGCCATGTCGGCTTTGTTCAGCACAATAAGCCGCGGCTTGGCGGCAATGAGTGCGGAAAGCTCCGGGTTGCGGCTGCTGACAGGGATGCGCGCATCCACGACCTCCGCCACCGCATCGACCAGCGACAGATTTTCGGTGATCTTGCGGCGCGTTTTCGCCATATGTCCGGGAAACCATTGAATTTGCGGTTTCTGTTCCATCACAGTCTCCTTACTCGATCTTTCCGAACGAGGAAAAAGGCAGGATGCGGAACACTGCCTTTCCCATCACATGGTCAAGCCGCACCGCGCCGATGTCGGGCGCGCGGCTGTCATGCGATTCGGGGCGGTTGTCCCCCATCACGAAGATCGTTCCCTCAGGCACGGTATACGGCCCCGTGAAGCCATACAGCGTCGGGGTGGTGCAGTCAAGATACGGCTCATCCAGTTCCTCACCGTTCAGATATACCTTTTCCGTCTGTTCGTCGATCGACACCACATCGCCGGCAATGCCGATCACCCGCTTGACGATCGGTTCTTCGTTGTCGCGGCGCACGATCACGATGTCGCCGCGCGCCGGGGTGTAGCCCGTGTTGAACACAATGAGGCGATCGCCGTTGTGCAGCGTGTTCAGCATGGATCTGCCCGACACGCCGACAATGCGAAACACAAAGGTAAACAGCAGCGTCACACACACCAGGGCGAACACCGCCGACTCTATCCATTCATACAGCGAGGTCTGCAGCTTTTTTTCTTCTGCCACCGCCGCGTCCTTTTCCGCCACTGCGCACACGTCCTTTCTATATCACACCGCATTTTGTGATCGGCCACAGACGGAAGATCGCCCGTCCGACCACATCGGATACCTTCACCATGCCGATCTCGCGATAGCGACTGTCCTTCGAGATGCCGCGGTTATCGCCCAAAACAAAGATGCACCCCTCGGGCACGGTCACCTCGCCGACCATCTCGCGCGGCGCCGTGAGACCGGATATATACGGTTCGTTCAGTCTTTCGCCGTTGACATACACAAGCCCTGTCGCGTCGTCGATGCGCACACGGTCGCCCGCCACGCCGATCACACGCTTGATGAGCGACTCCTCCGTGTACCGATTGATCACGACGACGTCGCCGCGCTGCGGCGTATAGAAATGGGAAAACAGCACCAGGCGGTCGCCGCTCTGCAGCGTCGGCTGCATGGAGTCGCCGTGCACGCCCGCGGCGCGGAATATAAAGGTGAAGAGCAACACCAAAAGCACCATTGCCGCCACGATCGCGCCGACATAGTCATACAGCGTTGCGGCAAAGCCCGTCAGCTGCGGCTTTTCGGGGTCGATCGTCTTTTTCTTTTCGTGCAGTGCCCGCATCGTGTCGCTCTCCTTTCCGCATTCTCCGCACAGTATAGCACAAATCTGCGATAAAATAAAGAAAAAAAGGGACAAAAGTCCCTTTTTTTACAAAAAATTTTCAGTTTTTACTTGATGAGCTCTTTGACCTTCGCCGCCTTGCCGACGCGATCACGCAGATAATACAGCTTGGTTCTGCGCACCTTACCGTGACGGATAACCTTCACAGCGGCAACATTCGGGGAATGGACCGGGAAAACTCTCTCCACACCGACACCATAGGAAACACGGCGGACGGTAAAGGTCTTGGAGATCCCGCTGCCCTTCATGGCGATGACAGTGCCCTCAAACGCCTGAATTCTTTCACGCTCGCCCTCGCGAATCTTCACGTCCACGCGGACGGTGTCGCCGATCTCGAATACCGGCGGCTGCTCCTTCAGGCTTTCACCCGAAATAAGCTTCAATGCATCCATGTTCTGATCCTCCTAAATTTTCTTCAGACATTCATGCCGCATGCAGCAGAGGACTGTCCGCTTTAATGTCGTGCTCGGACTGGCATTAACCCCCACGGCGGACAAAACGCCCGACGCGGACACCGCGATTTGATCGCGGCACATCAAAACACGCATGATACTATACCATAACCTTTAGAAAAAATCAAGAACTTTTTTCTCTACCGACGGTAGAGTGGCGTTTTTTCTCTCTACCCGCCGCATTTTCGGCGTAGAGATGCGCGAAAATACAGTAGAACGCAAAATCGCATCGGTAGGTTGCGTCTTTGCCGTTGCCGCCATACAATAATAGCAACGATTCTTTTCGAAAAGAGGTTTTGAACATGAGCGAACCCTATATCCTTTCCTGTGAGTCCACGGTGGATCTCCCCTATTCCTATGTTGCGGGACGGAATATTCCCGTGCTCTTCTATTCTTATACAATAGACGGCGAGACCTTCGTTGACGATATGCTGCGCGACCCCGATGCGCTGCCGCACTTCTATGCGCTTTTGAACGCCGGAAAGTTTTCCAACACCTCACAGATCAACACCTATGATTATGAGACCTATTTTGACGAGCAGCTGCAAAAGGGCGATCTTCTGCACATCGTTTTCGGCTCCGGCATGACCGCCTCCGTCCGCAACGCCGAGGAAGCAGCGGACAGCATGCGCAAAAAGTATCCCGACCGCAAGCTCATCGTCATCGACTCGCTGTGCAGCTCCTCGGGCTACGGCTTGCTGGTGGACGAGGCGGCGGACAGACGCGATGCGGGCATGTCCATGGAAGACCTTGCCGACTGGGTCATTGAAAACCGCAAATATATCCACCACCAGTTCTACAGCACCGATCTCAAATATTTCCGCCGCGGCGGGCGCGTTTCCGGTCCTGCCGCCATGATCGGCACACTCCTCAGCATCTGTCCCATCATGCGCCTTGACGACAAGGGACGCATCATCGCCTATGACAAGGTGCGCGGCAAGAAAAACGCGCAGCGCGTCACGCTGGAAGCGATGGAAGCGCACGCGCAAAACGGCACAAACTACAGCGGCAAATGCTTCATCTGCCATTCCAACTGTCTAACGGAAGCGCTGGAAACAAAGCGCGCCATCGAGGAGAAATTCCCGCACATTCGCGGTGGGGTGCGCATCTGCGACATCGGCACCATCATCGCATCCCACACCGGTCCCGGTACGGTTGCCGTATTCTTTATGGGAGACGCGCGCGCACCGGAGAAGTAACACCGAAAGGAGTCATCCCATGATCCGACTTTTCACCGACACCTCCGCCAATTTGCCGGCGGCATTGATCAAAAAACACGGTATTTCCGTCGTTCCCTTTTCCTACACCGTTGACGGTGAGGAAAAATTTCCCGCAAGCTCCGACGACTTTGACGGCAGAGCCTTTTACACTGCCATGCGCGAGGGCACAGAGGTCAAGACCTCCATGGTCAACACCGCGACGTTTGAGGATGCGTTCCGTCCCGCCCTCGAGGCGGGCGACGATGTGCTGTATGTCGGCATGTCGGGCGGCATCAGCGGCACTGCCTATGCCGCCGCGGTCGCCGTGAGCGCGCTCGAAGAGGACTTCCCCGACCGCAAAATTGCCGCCGTTGACACGCTTGCCGCCTCGCTCGGCGAGGGGCTGCAGGTGCTTTCTGCGGCACAAATGATTGCAGACGGCATGGCGTTTGACGACATTTTTTCCGCTCTCTCGGAAATGCGGCACAAGATGTGCCAGTATTTTACCGTCGGCGAGTTGCGGTATCTGCAAAAGACCGGCAGGGTGAGCAAGCTTTTGTCGGTCGTCGGCACGGTTTTGAAGATTAAGCCGCTTTTGCAGGGCGACGAAGAAGGCAAGATCATCCTTTGCGGCAAGGCACGCGGGCAGCAAAATGCACTGGCGGCACTTGCCGACCACTATGCACAGCTTGTCGCCGACAAGCATGCTGTCGTCGGCATTGCACACGCGGACAACACCGCGGGTGCGGACACACTCATCGAAATGCTGCGGGAAAAGGGCTTCGACGGCGAGGCACTCACCGTCTGCTATGAACCCGTGACCGGCGCACATGTCGGTCCGGACACCGTCGCTTTGTTTTTCATGGGTATACACAAGTAAGGAGGAAGTATCATGGTTATGCGCACACCGCTTTGTAAGCGGCAGCTGCCCGCCTATTCCCGCGGACAGGACATCGCCAACATGGTCACCCACATCGTCGGCGGCGGGATCGGCGTCATCGTGCTGGTCTTTTCGGTCATCATCGCCGCCATGCACCGCAATGTCTACGGCGTGGTCGGCGGCAGCATCTACGGCGCATCCATGATCGCGCTGTATGCCGTTTCCAGCGTCTATCACGGGCTGCGCCCCGGCTATGCGAAAAAGGTCATGCAGGTCATCGATCACTGCACCATCTATTTTCTGATCGCGGGCACCTATACGCCCATTCTGCTTTCCGCCATCCGCCCGCAGGCGCCCGCACTCGCGTGGACGATGTTCGGCATCGAATGGGGACTGCTCGCCTTTGCGGTCGTGTTTGCCGCCATTGATCACAAGCGGTATGCCGCACTCACCATGATCTGCTATATCGGCATGGGCTGGTGCATCATTTTCGCCACCCGCGCCGCCGTGCGCGCCATGAGTGCTGCGGGCTTTGCGTGGCTGCTGGCGGGCGGCATCGCCTATACCGTCGGTGCCATCCTCTACGGCATCGGCTCGAAAAAGCCCATCTGGCACACGATATTTCACGTTTTCGTCGACATCGGCAGTATTCTGCAAGCCGTCAGCATCCTGTTTTACGTCCTATGAATAAATGAAATGCAAACCCCGCTCTGACAGCCGTCGGAGCGGGGTTTCTGTTTTCGAAGGACAACCACTGGCTCTGCCAGTGGGCAAAAAGCTTTAGCTAT
>URNF01000128.1 GCA_900549155.1 uncultured Oscillospiraceae bacterium
CCTGACCTGGACCTTCACCATGCGTGACGGTCTGAAGTGGTCCGACGGCACTGACCTGAACGCGAAGGACTTTGAATACACCTTCAAGCGCGTCATCGACCCGAAGCTCGCCGCTCCCTATGCGGAGACGGTTTGCGGCATGATCGAAGGCTATAAGGATGCCATCGGTAATCCCGACGAAAAAGGCAAGCCCACCACGAAGGTAGACCTCGACCTGCTGAATGTCAAGGCGAGCGACGACGGCAAGACGCTGACTGTCAAGCTGGCGTATCCCTGCTCCTACTTTGACAAGATCGTTGCGTTCGGCTCCATGAGCCCGGTGCAGAAGGCGACTGTTGAAGCCAACGGCGACGCCTGGGCGACCAAGCCGGAGACCTATGTCTGCAACGGCCCGTACACCATTTCCGAGTGGACGCCGAGCGAGCGCATCGTTTGCACCAAGAACGAGAACTACAAGGGCGGCTGGGATTCCTCCAAGATCGTTACCAAGACGCTGAACTTCCTGTTGCTTGAGGACTCCAACGCTGCCTACACCGCTTACACCAGCGGCACGGCTCAGCTCATTAAGGACGTTCCCACTGAGGAGATCCCGAGCCAGAAGAAGTCCACTGACGGCGGCGATTTCTATGTTGACAATCAGCTCGGCACCTACTACCTGAGCATGAACCTCAACAAGGCTCCGTTCAACAACATCAATGTCCGCAAGGCTCTGTCCCTCGCCATTGACCGTGAGTATGTTGCGAACACCGTCATGCAGGGTACTTACTCGGCGGCTTACAACCTTGTCGGTCCTAATATTGTCGATGCCGACGGTATGTTCTTCGACAACTCCGTGAAGGAGAACGGCGACAAGACCTACATCGGCAAGGACTATGAAGCCAACCTCGAGGAGGCGAAGAAGGCGCTTGCCGAAGCGGGCTATCCGGAAGGCAAGGGTCTGCCGACCATCACCTATTCGACCAACGAGGCCGGCTATCACATTCCGCTTGCCGAGTATCTCCAGGAAGCCTACAAGAAGATCGGCGTCACCCTGAAGATCGAAAAGATGGAATGGAGCACCTTCACGGCGCAGCGCCGTGCCGGTGAGTATGAGATGGCGCGTAACGGCTGGGTCATGGACTACAACGATGCGTCCAACATGATCGAGCTGTTCTCCTCCACCAACGGTAACAATGACGGTAAGTACAACAGCAAGGAATTTGACGCGGCGTTGGCAAAATCCAAGGTCGCCGACGTCAAGGAGCACTTTGCTGCTCTGCACGAGGCCGAAAAGATCATGATGAATGATTATGCCTGCATTCCGGTTGCGTACTACAACGACTTCTGGCTGCAGAGCCCGACCCTGAAGGGCACCTGGCACAGCCCGTACGGCTACTGGTATCTCCAGTATGCCTACATTGAGGGCTAAACCTTAACACAAAAATGCCTGTATCGATTTCGGTACAGGCATTTTTCTTTTATTTGGCACTAAAGCAGCTCCCTATGATGAGGGAGCTGTCAGCCGCTACGGCTGACTGAGGGAGAGAAAGGTTTTGCGGTATGCGATATGACTGCTCTCCCTTGCCGAAACGGCGGCGCTTTTTTGTGTGTTTCTTTGTCTTGTCAACGGCGGACAGGTGTGGTACAATATGGCAGGAAAGGAAGATGGATATGAGTGCACTGGATAGATTTTTGCAATATGTGACCTTTGAGACAACCTCGGATGAGGAAAACGACGCCTGCCCGTCGACGGCGGTGCAGCTGGTTCTTGCCGACCACTTGGTGAAAGAACTGCTCTCTGTCGGCGTCGCGGACGCGATGCGGGACGAAAACGGCTATGTCTATGGGCACATCCCCGCGACAGCGGGCTGTGAGGGACTGCCGAAGATCGGGCTTATCGCCCACATGGATACCTCGCCGGACGTCAGCGGTAAGAATGTCCGCCCGCGCATCGTGACGTTCGACGGCAGCAATCTGCCGATGGTGGACAAACAGTACAGCGGCAGGGAAATGGTCGTTTCCGATCAGACTACTCTGCTTGGCGCAGACGACAAGGCGGGCGTCGCGGAGATCGTGGAGTTGTGCGCGCTGCTTTGCAGCGACACGACGGTGCGCCACGGTGAAATTTGTGTCGGCTTCACGCCCGATGAGGAGATCGGGCGCGGCGCGGACAGGTTCGACCTTGCGCGCTTCGGCGCGGACTTTGCCTATACGGTAGACGGCGGCGAGCTTGGCGAGATCGAATATGAAAACTTCAACGCCGCCGGCGTCACCCTCACGGTGCACGGCGTCAACACCCACCCCGGCTCGGCGAAAAACAAGATGCGCAATGCGGTGCTTTTCCTGCACGAGTTCATGTCCCTGTTGCCCGCAGAGCAGACGCCTGCGCACACCGAGGGGCGCGAGGGCTTCTATCACGTCGCACACATTGAGGGCGACGAAACAACGGCAAAGCTCTCGATGATCGTGCGCGATCACGACAAGACCTGCTTTGCGCAAAGAAAGCGGTTTTTGGAAACGACCGTCGCCTATCTCAACGAAAAATACGGTGCGGGCACATTCGATCTCACCGTCACCGACAGCTATTACAATATGCGCGAGGTCATCGAGCAGCACATGGACATCGTGGAACGCGCGAAAGCGGCGATGACGGCGGCGGGTGTGACGCCGGAAATTCTGCCCATCCGCGGCGGCACGGACGGCGCGCGGCTGTCCTTTATGGGGCTGCCGTGCCCCAATCTGTCCACCGGCGGCATGAATTTCCACAGCATCTATGAAGCCATCCCCGCAGATGCACTCGACAAAATGACACAAGTGCTGCTGCACATCGTGAAAGCATAAGGAGAGAAAACTATGGCGATCACCTTTGATAACGCGACAAAGATCTTCTATCTCGACGGCAAAAGCATCACCTATGCCTTTTACATCAACCCGATCGGCTATCCCGAGCATCTGTATTGCGGCAGCCGCATCGGACACGACGCCATCACCTATACCCGCGCCATCGGCGCGCGGTCGAAGAACGCGACCCCGCCGGGACGCGACGATCTCGATGCCTCGGAATATACCTATAACCGCTGCGGCGCGGAGCTGGCGTTTTTCGGAACGGGCGATTTCCGCGAACCGGCGGTGCAGGTGCAGAACGCGACCGGCGATCGGCTGTCGGATCTTTTATATGTCGGACATGAAATTCTGCCCGAAAAGCCGAAGATGACGGGTATGCCGTCCATGAGCGGCGGCGAGACGCTCCTTTTGCATCTGCAGGACGCCGTTTCTGCTTTCGGCGCCGATCTCTATTACACAGTCTATCCCGACTGCGATGTTATCGCGCGCCGCGTCGTCTATCGCAACGGCGGCAAGGCGGCGGTCACGCTGCGCCGCGCCTATTCGTTCTCGATGGGACTGCCGACGGGCGACTATGAATTTCTGTCGCTGTACGGCTCATGGGCAAGAGAACGGCAGATCGAGCGCATCCCGCTGCACCACGGCGTCGTTTCCATCGACTCCAAGCGCACGTCCTCGTCGGCAACGCTCAACCCCTTCATCGCCGTCACCGAAAAGGGGGCGACCGAGACAAAGGGTGAGGTGTTCGGCTTCAGCCTTGTCTATTCCTCGTCCTTCGCGCTCAAAGCGGAAGTGACGGCAAACGGCGAAGCCATGGTGACAGGCGGCATCAACGACTTTGATTTCTCGTGGCAGCTGGCGGCGGGGGAGAGCTTTGAGACGCCCGAGATCGTCATTGCCTATTCCGAAGAGGGACTCGGCGGCATGAGCCGCGCGTTCCACGACGCTTACCGTACATACCTCATCAACCCGCGCTTTGTCCATGCGCACCGCCCGCTGGTGGTGAACAACTGGGAAGCGACCTATATGCGCTTTGACAACGAAAAGCTCATTGCGTTGGCGGACGCGGCGGCAGGCACGGGCATCGACACCTTCGTTCTGGACGACGGCTGGTTCGGTGCGCGCAACGAGGACAACGCGGGACTCGGCGACTGGGTGGTGAACACCGATAAGCTCAAAGGGGGACTCACCCGCATCATCGACCATGTCCACGAAAAGGGCATGCAGTTCGGGCTGTGGTTCGAGCCGGAGATGGTGAACGAGGATTCCGACCTCTACCGTGCGCACCCCGACTATGCCATCAAGGCGCCCGACCGTGCACCGTGCTATGGCCGTCACCAGTTTGTGCTGGATCTGACGCGGGCGGATGTGCGGGACTATATCGTGAACGCCGTCAACCGCGTGCTGGACGAAAATGACATCGCCTATGTCAAGTGGGACTATAACCGCAATGTGACTGAGTCGTTTTCGGTCGGCAGAGATCCCGCACGGCAGTGTGAGTTTGCGCACCGCTATGCGCTGGGACTGTATGACATCTGCGAGCGTATCATCCTGACGCATCCGCACGTTTTCTTCGAGGGCTGCGCCAGCGGCGGCGCGCGGTTTGACCCCGCGATGCTGTACTATTTCCCGCAGATCTGGACTTCGGACGACACCGATGCCGAGGAGCGCACCCGCATCCAGTACGGTACATCCCTTGTCTATCCGCTGTCCGCCATGAGCTGTCATGTGTCGGTGTGCCCCAACCATCAGACAGGGCGCACCACCCCGTTTGCCACCCGTGCGGCGATCGCGCAGCTCGGCGCGACGGGCTATGAACTGGATCTCACCAAGCTGTCTGACGCGGAGCGGAAAGCTGTCCGCGCACAGACGGCGGCATATGCCGAAAAGGAACAGCTGGTGCTTGCGGGCGATCTCTATCGCATCGACGACCCGAACACGGGCAACTTCTTCTCGGAGGCGCTGGTGGCAAAGGACAAAAAAAGCGCCTATCTCCTCGTGTATCGGCGGCACACGGTCGCCAACGCGGAGACAAAGCGTGTGAAGATGCAGGGGCTTTGCGAGGATGTGCGGTATTTTGTGCCGGAGCTGAACCTCACCGCAAGCGGCGCGACGCTCATGCGGGTCGGCATTCCCGTGCCGTTTCCGACGGGGGACTATACCGTTTGTGAATACCATTTTATCGCGCAATAAAGGTGGTTGCACCATTATGGGGTGAATACCAAACAAAGGAGAGTTTTTATGGTAATAGCCTTACTTTTTCTGTTTTTCGGACTTCCCTTTGCCATTATAACCGGGGTGATTTTGGGGCGAAAAGAGAAGTATGAACCCAGTCGCAAACAGAGCGAAGAGGAATATGAGAATTATTATGGAATCACCTCTTACAAGGAAAATCACGAGAAGTATTTTGGACACCATAAAAAATAAGCGGGCACAGACAAAACAAGACGGCAAGCCGGATGGCTTGCCGTTCATTGTAGAAAGAAAACCACGCGATAGTCGCGTGGTTGGATAAAGGTTAACCGGTGA
>URNF01000129.1 GCA_900549155.1 uncultured Oscillospiraceae bacterium
CGGGCATCGCATGATGCCCGCCGCTTTGTGTGCCAAAAAACAAGTTCTTTGACAGCCTGACGGCGGCACTTCGAATGAAGTGCCGCCGTTTTTCATATCCTATGTGTTTCAGTTGCCGCAACCGCAGCCACAGCCGCTGTTGCCGTTGCCGCTCACCACGCGCACGCGCTCTGCGCCGCCGCAGCCGCAACCGGAGGTCGTGTTGTTCGTCTGGCAGCCGCCCGGACGGCTGTTACCGCCGCAGCCGCAGCCGCAGCCCGTGTCGTTGTCGCCGTCGCGATCACACAGGATCAGCCAAGCCGCGATCGCAAAAAGAAATCCGTTACACATATTGTGTTCACCTCCCTCTCCCAATATATGAACCGGCAGGGAGAGGGGTGAAAATGTTTATTGTGTCGGGTTTGTACCGAACAGCGTTTTGAAATAGTCGTTTTTCAGAACATAGTCGGAATATTTGATCTTGTTGCGCACCGTCGCGGACACGGTCTTGACATAGTCCTCGGGCACGGTCACGCCCTCATTCGGCGTGAATTTGCCTTTGGATGCATTATAGGTGCCCTTGTCGGTCTTCCAGCAGTAGTTCCCCCACAGTGCCAGCGGCATCTGATCGGAGAACACGTCGCGTCCCACCAACAGGCGGGAGTCATAGTCCACGCCGAACAGGTTTGAAAGCGTCGGCACAATGTCGAGACTGTAGGTCGGGGTGTCGACGACAATGTTTTTGTCCTCAATGCAGCCGCTCCAGATGATGAGCGCGGAGTGATCGCGCTTGAACACATCGTCCGCCGCATAGCCATAGAGGTCGGAAAGACCGTCCACACCGCCGCTGTAGGTCTCTTTTTTGTCCAGCCCGTAGGGATAGTGGTCGGTGGCAAGCACAATGACGGTGTTGTCGGCAATGCCCGCCGTTTCGAGCGCGTTCACAAGATCGCGCATCGCGTATTCAAGCTCCAAATTCGCCGCGAGATAGCCCTTCACAAGGTCGCAGTGATTGCTGTCCTTATAGGCGTCAAAATTCTTCGCGGACATGCGGTTGCCGTCGGTGGTGTAGCTGCAGTGACCGCTCACGGTCATATAATAGATGGAGAACGGCTGCTTGTCTATATACTGCGGCACGGTGAAGTTCATCATTTCCTGATCGCTTTCCGGCCAGGTCGGCTTCACGCCCGCTTCCATGCCGTTGCCCATGCCGATGTAGTTGGCATAGCCGAGATTTTTGTGGGTCTTGTCTCTGCCGTAATAGGAATAGGTGTGGTTGTGATAGGCGGTGCTGAAATAGCCGAGCCGCTTTAACTGATTGCCCATCGTGAGATAGAGGTTGTGCCCGACCGTCTGCTTCATGCTGGACACGCCCGCCGTCGGGACAAGCCCCAAGACGTTGGAATATTCGCCCGTCGAGGTGCTGCCGCCCCATGCGGGCTGATAATAGTCGGTGAATTTGATGCCCTTGTTGGCAAGGCGATAGAGCGTCGGCGTCATTTGCGGGTCAATGACCTCGGCGGAAAACGCTTCCGCCGTGATGAAAATGAGGTTTTTGCCCTTGAAAAGCCCCGTGTATTCGTTTTGCTTTGAGGGGGTGACGGACGCGACATAGCGGTGCATCGCCGCAAGCTTTTCGTCCTTGGTTGCGGCGGCAAGCGCCTCGAAATCAAGGTTCATGACGTTGTCCTTATACACCATCGGCTCGGGTGTGGGATCGGGGTCTTTCTGATCGTCGTCCTTCGGGTCGTCGTCCACCTGGGTGAATTCGCCGTCGCCGGGGAACAAAAGATGCTGGAAATCCAGCCGCAGTCCCGTGCCGAGACCGAAGCCGCGCACGGCGCCGTCAAAGTCATATTCGTTTGTATAGCGGTTTTTGTCGGGAGAGAGGGTGAGCGCGAAAATGTGTGCCAAAAGAAATGCCACGACACAGAAAACGCCGAGCGCCAGCCGCCGACGCAGCTTGTTGACGGGACGCTCTCGCTTGCCGCGGTTATAGATGCAGAAAAACACGATCGGCGCTGCCACCAGCAGAATGCGCCAAAGGCCGTTGAAAATGACGGAAATGATCGTGCCGGAATATTCGCCGACCACGCCGCCCGCCGCGCTGAAAATGGAGCGCGGGGACATATAGGTCTTGAAAAATTCCTGCACAAAATACTCCGTGAGAACGGCAACGCCGCAGACGGAGGAAATAACGATCGCGATCACCCGCCGCACGGTGACGGTGCGCCCGAACGATGCGGCAAACGCAAACAAAAAGCCCGCCGACAGCGCAAAAAGGGTGATGCACACAAAGCGCCAGAAGCTCGCACCCTGAATGGTGAAATAGTGCAAAAGCAGCTCGTCATAGACGGCGGTGAACAGCAAAAGCACCCAGTGCGGGATGCCGATCGGCTGTTCGCGAAAATGTCGTTGTTTCAAGAAAATCTCTCCCTAAAAATATACTGAAAAGGTGTTTTTTCGACAAAGTCAGTGTAGCATATCCCACTCTGAAAAGCAAGCCGAAAATATGTCGGCATGTCGTACAGGCAGGACGGCATATGGTGTGACAAAGGGGGTCATCCGATGTTTTCCGCTTTGTTGGAGCTTTTGTCCGGCGTTTTCTATATGGTGCTGCATGTTGCAACGGGCGGCAGCTTTCCGAAGCCGCTTTCCGCCGAAAAGGAGCGCGCCTGTTTTGCCGCCTTTCATGAAAAGGGCGACAGGGACGCGCGCAGCACGCTCATCGAGCACAACCTGCGCCTGGTGGCGCACATCATCAAAAAATACTATGCCGGTGCAAAGGATCAGGAGGATCTCATTTCCATCGGCACGATCGGGCTCATCAAGGCGGTGGACACCTTTGACTATACCAAAAGCCACCGCCTGGCGACCTATGCGTCGCGCTGCATCGAAAACGAGATCCTGATGTATTTCCGCGCGGGGAAAAAATATGCGCAGGATGTGTCGCTGTCCGAGCCGATCGACACCGACAAGGAGGGACACCCGCTGACGCTGCTGGACGTGCTGGCGGACGAGAGCGATCTTGCCGCCAATGTGGATCTGCGGGTGAACAGTCAGAAGCTCTCCCGCTATATCCGCGAAAGCCTCACCGCCCGCGAGGTGGAGATCATCCGCCTGCGCTATGGATTGTGCGGCGATCCGCTCACCCAGCGTGAGGTCGCCAAAAAGCTCGGCATCTCGCGCTCCTATGTTTCCCGCATCGAGAAAAAGGCGCTCGAAAAGCTGCACGACCGTTTTGAGCATCCCGAAAGGGCATAAGTCAGGCGCTCTCCGTCACCTTGGCGCAAAGGCGGGCAAGACCCTCGAGCGTTTCGAGCTTTCCCGCTTCCACCCGCAGCGCCGCAGCGCCCGGCAGTCCGCGCATATACCACGCCGCGTGCTTGCGCGCTTCCAGAACGGCAACGCGTTCGCCCTTATAGGTTGCGGCAAGCGCTGTTTGGCGGTAGAGCGTCGCCATGCGGCGGGAAAGCGGCGGCGGGGGCAGCGTTCTGCCCTCGCACAAAAGGGCGTTGATCTCGGTGAACAGCCACGGCGCGCCGAGCGCCCCTCTGCCCACCATGACAAGATCGCAGCCGGTCTCCTCATACATGGCGGCGGCATCTGCCGCCGTGAAAATGTCGCCGTTGGCAATGACGGGAACGGAAACCGCCGCCTTGACGCGGCGGATGCAGTCCCTGTCCACGGGCGGGGCATACATCTGCGCACGGGTGCGCCCGTGCACCGTCACCGCGTCCGCGCCGCCCGCTTCGACGGCGCGTGCGATCTCGACGGCAACGTCCTCGTCCTTTTGAAAGCCGCGGCGAATTTTTGCCGTCACCGGCACGGGGACGGCGTCCTTCACCGCCCGCACCAGCTGTTCGCAAAGCTGCGGCTCTGCCAACAGTGCGCTGCCGCAGTGGTTGCCGACGATCTTTGGCGCGGGGCAGCCGAGGTTGATGTCGATGATGTCGGGGCGAAATGCCATGGCGATCTCTGCCGCCTTTGCCATGGTGGCGGGATCGTCGCCGAACAGCTGAACGGCGGTCGGGCGCGCCGTGTCGTCCAGCTCCAAAAGCTCCCTGCTTTTGCGGTCGCCGAAAACAAGCCCCTTGCAGCTCACCATTTCGCCCACCGTATATGCCGCGCCGAAATCGACACAGATCTGCCGAAACGCGCGATCGGCGACGCCCGCCATCGGAGCGAGCGCCGCCATACCTTTGATTTCCACATTGCCGATAAACATACCTTATCTCCCCGGATATCCATTGCCATAGATGTCTCCGGCGACCGCGCCGCCGCGTCGCAGAGCCAAAAGCTCCGGCACGGTCACAAAGCGGTAGCCCTGCGCCTCCAGTCGCGGAATGATGATTTTCGCCGCGTCCACGGTGGTGCGGTAGATGTCGTGCATCAGAACGATCGAGCCGTCCTTGATGCCGCCCTTTGCGGCAAAGGCGACGCTGACGATCTTGTCCGTGTTGCGGGACTGCCAGTCCTTGGTGTCCACGCTCCAATAGGCGATGGGCAGCCCCATGTCCTTTGCCACCGCCTTGACGGTGGCGTTGGCGTTGCCGCCCGGTGCACGCAGCATCACGGCGTCGTGCCCGACCGCTGCGCGGATGACGGCGTTGCAGTCGTCGATCTCCTTTTTCACACCGGCAGCGGACAGCCGCGGCAGGCGTGCGTGGTTTTGCGTGTGGTTGCCGATGGCATGTCCCTCTGCGTCCATGCGCTTGATGAGCGCGGGATAGCGCGCGGCGTTTCTGCCGACCAAAAAGAAAGTGGCATGCACATGATGGGCGGCGAGGTAATCGAGCAGCTCTGCCGTGAATTTCCCCGGTCCGTCATCGAATGTGAGTGCCACCAGCTTGTCCTTACTGCTTATCTCAGACGACATCGCCGGCAGCGGCATGGTTTTCACCGGCTGCGTCGCGGTCTGCGTCTGTTCCTTGTTTTTCTGCGCCTCGGCCTCTTTGAGCGACACCTGTTTTTTCAGCTGCTCGTTCTGTGCGGCGAGGGAGGCATTTTGGCTCTTTTGACTGCCGAGCTCGTCGGCAAGCTGGCTGTTTTCACTCGAAAGGCTGTCGTTTTTCTCCTGCAGGGATTTGTTTTCCGCTTCCTGCGAGGCAAGCGTGGCGGCAAGCTGCGTCTGCTTTTTCTGCAGCCGCACCGTGCGGACAAGCCCCACCACAATGACGCCGAGCAGCAGCGCGATCAAAACCAGCGTGCAGACGATCACCCGCCGCTCGCGGCGG
>URNF01000130.1 GCA_900549155.1 uncultured Oscillospiraceae bacterium
CCGTGCGGAACGTGATCTCCGCAACGTTCAGTCCGCCGCGCCGCAGCGCCTCGCGGCACACCTGCATTGCGGGAAACGCCGCATCGTCCGGTGCAAAAAATGTGAGCTTGCCCCAATCGGCAAGCGACAGCCGTTTCACCGGCGAGGGCAGTCGGTCGGGATAGGTCAGCGCATACTGGATGGGCACGCGCATATCCGGCTCGCCGAGCTGTGCCAGCACCGCGCCGTCATCATATTCCACAAGCGAATGCACCACGCTCTCGCGGTGCACCACCACGTCTATCTTGTCCTCGGGCATATCGAAAAGCCAGCGCGCCTCGATGATCTCCAGTCCCTTGTTCATCATAGATGCGGAATCGACCGTGATCTTCGCGCCCATGCTCCAGTTCGGGTGCTTCAGCGCCATTTGAGGTGTGACCGTCTCCAGCTGCTCTTTAGTATACCCAAAAAACGGACCGCCCGACGCCGTCAAAATCAGCCGCCGCACCCGTCCCTTTTCGGGACTGCCCTGCAGGCACTGGAAAATGGCGGAGTGCTCGCTGTCCACCGGCAGCAGCCGCACGCCCTTTTCGCGCACGGCGTCCGTCACAAACGCGCCGCCCGCCACCAGCGTTTCCTTGTTCGCCAGCGCCACATCGTGCCCCGCCTTGATCGCCGCCATGGTCGGCAAAAGCCCCACCATGCCGACAACGGCATTAAGCACCAGATCCGCTTTTGGCAACGCCGCCAGCGTGCAGAGTCCGTCCATGCCGGACAGCACCTTTATCGGCAGATCGGCGACGCGCACCCTGAGATCTGCCGCCGCTTTTTCGTCATACACCGCCGCAAAAGCGGGGCGAAAACGGCGCAGCTGTTCTTCAAAAGCACCGACACGGCTGCCCACCGCCATCGCCAGCAGGCGATAGCCCGCCTTTTCGGCGACTTCAAGCGTCTGGGTGCCGATCGAGCCGGTCGATCCCAAAAGGACTAAGTTTTTCAAACCGTTCACCTCTTACCGAAACAGGGTGAAAACGTGCAAAAGTGCAAACAGAAGCGGCGCGACAAACACCAAAGAATCGAAACGATCCATGATGCCGCCGTGACCCGGCATGATGTTGCCGAAGTCCTTTGTGCCGCTTTGCCGCTTGATGGTGGATGCAAACAGATCGCCCACCACCGACAGCGGCGACAGCAGAAACGCCATGAGCGCCACCTGCCAATACAGCGGGGCGACTCCCGTCGCACGCCGCCATATGTACGACAGAAGCAGCGCCGCAGCGACCGAGGTGATCCAGCCGCCGACAAGCCCCTCCACTGTCTTTTTGGGGCTGATCGACGGGCACAGCTTATGCTTGCCGAAGAATGTGCCGGCAAAATAGGCGCCGGTGTCGTTGCCCCACGCAATAATCAATGCAAGAATAAAGTAAAAAAGACCATTTTCATTCAGTGCGCGGCAATATGCCGTGCAGGAAATGCCCACCGACAGGATCATGGTATAGAAAAACGCCAGTCCCGTTTCAGAAAGCGGGATGTCGGCGTGATGCCGCAGCTGCCCCAGCACCAGCGCCAGCACAAATATTGCCAGAGACGCCGAAAACAGCAGACGGCTGTCGGCAACGCCGAAAAACGGCGCAGCGGCGGCAAACAAAAGGGAGAACACGAACATGCTCCGATGTCTTTTCAGCCCTGTGACCGAGAAGGTCTCATACACCGCCAGCACGCAGATCAGCGTGAACGCGCAATAAAGTGCCGGCGACGGCAGCAACATCACGCCGACAAGCAGCACAAGCGCGATCGCAGCGGTCAGAATTCTGGTTTTCATAGCGTGGTCTCCTTTTTCTCAAACGCCGCCGAAGCGCCGATTGCGGCGCGCAAACTCTGCAAATGCAGCGTCGAGATCTTCATTCTTAAAATCCGGCCACAGAATGTCGTCCATAAAGACAAATTCCGCATAGGCAGACTGCCAAACAAGAAAATTCGACAGTCGATATTCGCCGCTCGGACGCAAAACAAGATCCACAGGCGGCTGGTCGCCGGTATAGAGTGCCGCCTGCAGCATATCCTCGGTGATGTCGGCGGCGCACAGCTCGCCGCGCTCCACCCGCATGGCAAGCTCCCGCGCGGCATGGGTGATCTCCTGCTGCCCGCCGTAGTTGATGGCGATATTCAGTGTCATGCCGGTCTTGTGCGCCGTCGTCTCCTCCGCTTCCGCCATCAGCTCCTGTATATCCGGCGCAAGCTGCGCGCGGTCGCCGATGAAGCATGTATGGATGTTTTCGTTGCGAAAATCCTCCAGCGACTCCACGAGATAGCGGCGCAGAAGATCCATCAACGCGTCCACCTCATCCTGCGGTCGCTTCCAGTTTTCCGTTGAAAACGCATACACGGTCAGAAAGCGCACGCCGCGGCGGCTGGAATACTTCACAACCTCGCGAAAGACCTTTGCGCCCGCCGCGTGTCCCGCCTTGCGCGGCATGCCGCGCTTTTTCGCCCATCTGCCGTTGCCGTCCATGATGATGCCGACATGGCAGGGGGCGGGAGCAAGCGCCGTATCTTTCTGCTCTTCTTTTCGGAAAAAGCGGTCAAAAACAGTTCCCACGACGGTCTCAGACCTCCATGATTTCCTTGTCTTTTTTGGCGGCAAGGCCGTCGATCTCCTTGCAGAACTTATCGGTCAGCTCCTGCATCTTCTTTTCCTCGTCCTTGAGGTCGTCCTCGGTGATCTCGGCTTTCTTCTTCTGATCCTTCAGTTTGTCCATCGCGTCGCGGCGGATGGAGCGGATGGCAATTTTGCAGTCCTCCGCCAGCTTGAAGATGTTTTTGCCGATCTCGCGGCGGCGCTCCTCGGTCAGCGGCGGGAACACAAGACGGATCACACTGCCGTCGTTCTGCGGGTTGATGCCGATGTCCGCCGTCAGGATGCCGCGCTCAATATCTTTGAGACTGCTTTTGTCCCACGGCTGCACCACGAGCGTGCGCGCATCCGGCACAGAAATCGCCGCCATCTGATTGAGCGGCGTAGGCGCGCCGTAATATTCGACCTCCACCCTGTCCAGCACCGCGGGATTGGCTCTCCCGGCGCGGATGGCGGCATATTCGTTCAGCATCGCATTGACGCTTTTGTTCATTTTCTCTTCGGCTACCTTATAGATCTCACTCATCGTCGTTTCCTCCGTTTCTTATTCAACCAGCGTGCCGATCGGTTCTCCCTTCACGGCGCGGACAATGTTGTTGGGGTCTTCCATATTGAACACCAAGATCGGGATGTGATTGTCCCGACACATGGAAGCGGCAGTGGAGTCCATGACCTGCAGTCCCTTGTTGAGCACCTCGGTGAAGGACAGGGTCTCATACCGCTTGGCATCGGGGTTCTTTTTCGGGTCGGCGTCATATACGCCGTCCACCATGCTCGCCTTGAAGATGATGTCGGCTTCGATCTCCGCAGCGCGCAGCGCCGCCGCCGTATCGGTGGAGAAGAAGGGATTGCCCGTGCCGCAGCCGAAGATCACGATGCGCTTTTTCTCCAAATGCCGCACCGCACGGTTGCGGATATACGGCTCGGCAATCTCGTTCATGGCGATTGCCGTCTGCACGCGCACATCGCAGCCCTCCTGCTCCAGCGTGTCCGCCAGCGCCAGGGCGTTGATGGTGGTTGCCAGCATGCCCATATGGTCCGCACGGGTGCGATCCATGCTGCCGCTGGAGCGACCGCGCCAGAAGTTGCCGCCGCCGACCACAATGGCGATCTCCACGCCCATGTCCGCGCATTTTTTCACATCCTTGCAAACGGTTTCGAGCGTTTTGAAGTTCAGACCGAAGCCCGTTTCTCCCGACAGTGCCTCACCGGACAGCTTGAGTAAAATGCGTTTATACTTCATATGCTACTACCCTTCCGTATCAATTTTTACCCAGATACAGATACTATATCATATTTCCGACAAAGTCGCAAGCCAAAAAACAAAAAAGGCGGATCACAAATGTGATCCGCCTTTCTGAACAGGTTTTCTTATTTCGCCATCGCGGCAACTTCCTCAGCGAAGTTGTCCTCGCGCTTCTGCAGACCCTCGCCCTTTTCAAAGCGGGTGTAGGCAGCGAGCTTCATGGCGCCGCCGGCTTTTTTCGCCTCGGCTTCCACATACTGACCGACGGTCATGCTACTGTCCTTCACGAACTCCTGATCGACAAGGCAGTTCTCCTTGAAGAACTTGTGCATACGACCGTCCACCATCTTCTGGATGATGTTTTCCGGCTTGGAAGCATTTTTCGGATCCGCCTGGATCTGCGCGATCGTGATCTCCTTCTCGTGCGCAATGTCCGCAGCGGGAACCGTCTCCTCGCAGAGATAGGGGGCATTCAGAGCAGCGATCTGCATCGCCACGTCCTTGCCGCACTCCTTGAGCACATCGGTGCCGCTCGCAGCAGCATCCGCGTCAAACTTCACCAGAACGCCGATGCGGCCGCCGCCGTGCACATAGGCAACGACATCGCCCTCATAGCGCACAAAACGGCGCACGCTCAGGTTCTCACCGATGACCAGCACATGCTCGCGCAGCGCTTCGGCAACCGTCGTGCCGGCATCGCCGTAGGGCAGCTCCATGAGCGCCTCGACGTCGGCGGGGTTCTTGTCCGCGATCACCGCAGCAACCGTGTGCACAAACTCCTGGAACTTGTCGCTCTTGGCGGCAAAGTCGGTCTCCGCGTTGACCTCAACGGCAACGCCGACCTTTTTCGCTTCGTCCACATAAGCGTAGACAGCGCCCTCAGCGGCAATGCGCGTCGCCTTCTTTGCGGCGGCAGCCAGTCCCTTTTCGCGCAGCAGGTCAACGGCCTTGTCCATATCGCCGTCGGCAGCGGTCAGCGCTTTCTTACATTCCATCATGCCGACGCCCGTCTTCTCACGAAGCGCCTGCACGTCTTTCGCAGTAAATGCCATATTCAATCGTCCTTTCCCTGATGATTCCGCCGATTATTCCGCAGCGGCTTCTTCTTCGACCTTCTCGGTCTCTTCGGCGGTTTCCGCCGCCTGCGTCTCGCCCTGACGACCCTCGATGATGGCGTCCGCCATGGTCGCGGCGATCAGCTTCACGGCGCGGATGGCGTCGTCGTTGCCGGGGATGACATAATCGACCTCGTCCGGATCGCAGTTGGTGTCAACAAT
>URNF01000131.1 GCA_900549155.1 uncultured Oscillospiraceae bacterium
ATAAGGCTCAACCCTTTCTCTCATTCAGTCGCGCACCGACCGCTCCGCCCGGATGGATGAGGGCAAACTGCTCCTTGCAGTAGCCGGTTTCTTCCATGATGGCGCAGATCAGCGCGTCGCACAGCGCGATGGTCGCCACAAAGCTCGCGGTCGCCTGCATATTGAATTTGTCGCTTTCTCTTTCAATGTGCATCGGCAGCACACAGTCGGCACCGGTGGCGATCGGCGAGGTCATGTTCTCGGTGATGCCGATCACAAACGCGCCCTTTTTCTTTGCAACGTCCAAAACCGGCAGCAGCTCTGCGGTCTTGCCGCCGCGGGACACCAGCACCACCACCGTGTCCTTCTGCACAGCGCCGAGTCCGCCGTGCATTGCCTCACAGGGGGGCAAAAACTGTGCGGGACGTTCGATGCAGCACAGGGTGTGCGAAAACTTTTTCGCCGCGATACCGGAAGAGCCGGAAGCGCTGGTGATGACCTGGCGGCATTTGGAAAGGGCGTCAACCGCCTTCTCAAAGCTCTCCCTGTCCAGCGTTTCGAGCACATCGGCGACCGCCTTCTGCTCGATCACAAGCGAATTTTTCGCCATTTCAAAGGCTTTTTCGGTCATATGTATCCATACCTTTCTTTCATTTCCCGTTTCCCGACAGGATCACCTGCACGCCGCGCTCCTTAAGCTCTGCGACAGGCTCGCGCGGGGCGCGGGCGTTGGTGACGAGATATTCCACGCGGTCGATCGGCGCGATCGTGCGCAGGGCAACACGGCCGATCTTGGTGAAATCCAGTGCTGCAATGGCGGTGCGCGCCTGCGACAGCATCTGACTGCACAGCGCCGCCTCCTCATCATAGTAGGTGGACACACCGTTTTCCGCGTCGATGCCGTCCGCCGAAAGCACGAGATAGTCGGCATAATACGCGCGCAACTGCTCCGACGCAGTATCGCCGTAGACATACTGATATTCCGCATTCACGCTGCCGCCGAGCAGCACCACGCGCAAATTGGCATGCTTTGCCGCTTCCAGCGCCAAAACGATGGAATTGGTGATGATCGTCACGCCCTTTTTGTCGGCGAGCTGTTCCATCACCGCCAGCGTCGTCGTGCCCGCGTTCATGATCACCGAGCAGTTGTCGTGGATCATGGCGGCGATGGTCTCGGCGATCTGCCGTTTTTCCTCGCGGTTGCTGCCGGAGCGCTGCGCCAGGCTCATGTTGTAATAGGACGTATAGGAGCTGACGGCGCCGCCGTGTACACGGGACAGCGCCCCCTGTCCTTCCAGATCGGCAAGGTCGGAGCGGATGCTCACCTCGGACACGCCGAAGCGCGCGGCAAGCTCCGCCACGCGCACCTTGCCGCTGTGGTGCAGAAGCTCCAAAATGGCGCTCCGACGTTCCTGCAGCGTCAGATCCATGCCGCTCACCGCTGCTGCTGCAGGGTGTAGTGGACGTCGTCCGCCTTTTCCTCGTCGGTGAACTTATGCAGCGTGTTGATGACCTCGCCGCCGTTCCACTTTCTGTCGCCGACATCCTCGGTCGTACCCATCACGGTCACGTTGAGCTGTCTGTGGCGCGCACGGACATGATCCCAGTCCACAAAATAGATGTGGGCAAATTCGCCGCCGTCCAGGACGCCGTCCTTGATGGTCATGGATTCGCTTCTGCCGAAGAAGACAGAGCGCAGATGGCCGTCGGTGTTCATGCTGGTGTAATCGCCCGGCTCATTGACATATCTGCCGAATTTGGCGTGGATCGGGCCGGGATGGCGATACTGATGCTCCTCGGCAAAGTCGGGGATCATCTTGCGCATGATGTCGAGAAGATCATGCTGCAGATACTCCAGATCAAAAGAATCGATGTCGTGCGAGCACTCCTGGATCATCACGCTGCAGGTCGTGTGATGCGACGCGATGGTGCAGGTGCCGTTTTTGATGCCGGACGCCGCCACGATCTCCAAAATTTCCTTCGAAACATCGTGGAAGGTCGGGATCCAACCGCGCGACTGCAGCTCCAGCTCTTTCTGATACACTTTGAATTCCATGTGACATACCTCTCTTTTGTTTTATTTCGTTTCACCTTTCGGTTCTCTTTCATTATAAGAGTGTATACAGGGGATGTCAACAAAAAAATGCGCTTTTCCGGGCGGAAAAGCGCATTTCGAAAATGTTTCGACGTTCAGCATTTTTTGAGGAACAACAACAGCAGCAAATAGACGTCCACCGCCAGCAGCGACACGTTACAGCCGCTGCGCAAAAGCACGAAAAAACCGAAAACGCCGAGCGGAAAGATCGTCAGAAGCGAGCAGACATAGACAATGCGCTGCGCCGTTTCGCGGCTTTTGCGGCGATAGAGAAAGCAAAGCAGCATCTGTCCCCCGTCCAGCGCCGCAATGGGCAACAGATTGAGCGCCGCCGTGACAAGGTGCAGCGCCGCCGCAAGCCTTGCCCCAAGGAGAAAAAACACCGCCGCGCACACAAGATTGATAAGCGGTCCGCCCGCCGCGATGCACAGATCCTGCAAAAAGGTGCAGCGCACATCCTCGCGTCTTGTGATGCGCATGCCGAAAGCGCCGACCGTCAGCTCCTCGGGACAGGCGCCGACTGCAAGCATCACCGCCAAATGCCCGCACTCATGAATGAGAGAAGCCGCCAGGCATCCGGCGGCAAGCGTCTCTCTTTCATACAGTAAAAGCCAGGAAAGCAGTGCGAAAAACAGCGGGCTTATGCGCACGGCAATGCGCCTATCCATGTGTCGTTGCCGCGGTCGATGCCGTTTCGGCGGTGGTCGCCGCCGTGGTCGCGGCGGTCGTGTCGGCAGTGCTTTCAGCGGTCGTCTCTGTTGGCGGCGCCGTCGTCACGACTGTGCCGTTTTCCACGGTATATTCCGTGTCCGGGGCGCGCTCGCGGAACACGCCCGCCGCCGTCTGCAGCAGGGTGTTATCCTGCAGTGCCTTTTGCAGCGCCGCGCGCAGCCCGTCATAGGCACTGCCGCCGCACACCTTGAACAGCCAGAAAAGCAGAACCAGCGCCGCACAGCAGATGCCCTGTATCATGAGCACCTGTGCGCTGCCCGTCCGTTTTTTCGGCGGTGCTTCCGAAAGCTCCCCCGCCTCGTCAAACAGCGGGCGCACCTCATCGTCCACAGCCGTTCCCCCTTTTACACGATAATACAGATCAGCCCGTTACAGCCCTCGTTGATGACGCGTTCCACCGTTTCCTTGAGCTTCATGCGCGCCTCGGCGGGCATATGATAGAGCTTATTGTGCAGCCCCTCGTTGACAAGACCGTACAGCGAAGTGCCGAAAATGTTGGACTCCCAGATTTTGTCCGGCTGTTCCTCGAACTCCTTGAGCAGATATGCCACCAGCTCCTCCGACTGTTTCTCCGAGCCGACGATGGGCGAAACCTCCGTGTGGATATCGGCGCGCAGGATATGCAGCGAGGGGGCGGCAGCGGAAAGGCGCACGCCGTATCTGCCGCTTTGCTTGATGATCTCCGGCTCCTTGAGCGACATTTCCGACACGTCCGGCATCACGATGCCGTAGCCGGTCGCTTCCGCTTCCTCCAGAGCACTTTTGATACGTTCGTATTTGCGACAGGTCTCCGCCATGTGCAGCATTGCCGCCATCAGCTCGCCCTCGTCATGCAGCTGAATGCCGGTGTTCTCGCCGAGGATCTGATAGAAAAGCGTCGGCAAAACCGTCACCGTCATCGTCGCGCTGCCGCTGCCGAGCGCCACCTCGCCGAGCTGTGCCGTTTCCACATAGGGACAGCTCCGCATGGCGTCCGCCAGCGTCCTCACCTCGCTGATCTTTTCGACCGGCTCGGCGGCAGTGCGCATGCCGTCAAAAATGGCACGGCGAATGGGGTGGTCGTGAGAAAGTGCCACAAGCCATTTCGGCAGAACAACGCCGATCTCCTGCACAGGGAACTCAAACAGGATCTCCCCCAGCACCTCGCGGATCTCCGGCTCGGTGATCTCCTGACAGTTGACCGCCATGACCGGCGCCCCATAGGCTTCCCGCAGTTCATCCGCCAGCTGTGTTGTTTCCGCTGCCTGCGGATGGGTGGAATTGAGCAGCACGACAAACGGCTTATGAATGGCTTGCAGCTCATCGATCACCCGTTTTTCCGCTTCGGCATATTCCGTGCGCGGGATGTCGGTGATCGTGCCGTCGGTCGTCACCACCAGCCCGATAGTCGAATGCTCCGAAATGACCTTCTGCGTGCCGATCTCCGCCGCCATGTTGAACGGCACTTCTTCCTCAAACCACGGTGTTTTCACCATGCGCGGCTGTTCGTTTTCGATATACCCCAGCGCCGACGGCACGATATAGCCGACACAGTCGATGAGGCGCACGTTCATGCCGATGCCGTCCTCCAGCTGTATATGCGTTCCCTGCTCGGGAATAAACTTCGGCTCGGTGGTCATGATGGTGCGCCCGCCCGCCGACTGCGGCAGCTCGTCGTTTGCGCGATTGCGCTGATACTCATTGTCCATGTGCGGCAGCACCAATGTGTCCATAAACCGTTTGATAAAGGTCGATTTGCCCGTGCGCACAGGACCGACGACACCGATATAAATATCCCCGCCCGTGCGTGTGGCAATGTCTCTGTAGATCTCCGTTCCAGCAGCCATACCGTTTTTCCTCCCATGCTCACACTTTGTGTTACTTCACTGTATGCAGGGGGCAAAAAAAATATGCCGTGATGACACGGCATTGTCGATTATTTATGATATTTCCCGCCGCTTGCGATCTGAAACGCGCGGTAGATCTGTTCCAAAAGCATCACCCGCGCCAGCTGGTGCGGAAAGGTCATCGGCGACATGGACAGGCGCAGCGCCGCAGTGTTCTTCACCTCATCGGACAGTCCGAACGAACCGCCGATCACGAAAACGATGTGGCTTTTGCCGTCCAGTGCCCACGACGACAGGCGCGCGGACAGCATCTCGGACGAAACGGTTTTCCCCTCGATGCACAGCGCCACCGTCAACGCGTCACGCGGGATGCGGGAAAGCAGGCGTTTTCCCTCTTCCTCCAGCGTGTGCGCGATCTGCGCGGCGCTCGGCGCGTCCGGCAGGCGTTCCTCATCGACCTCAAAAACCGTAAAACGGCAAAAGGCGGAAAGCCGTTT
>URNF01000132.1 GCA_900549155.1 uncultured Oscillospiraceae bacterium
CTCGCGGACTATGCCGACATCCCCTTTGTGCTCCCGGACGGCAGTCTTGACGAAACGCCCTGCCCGCAGCGCAACACCGCCGCACTGCAGGCGCTCGGCGTCGATCCCGCCGTGAAAAATCAGGTGATCGACAATGTGTGCTTTTTGGAGCCTGCGGTGCTGTGCCCGATTCGGTTTTCCACCGGCGAGAAGAAGATCACGCCCGCCACCGTCTCCGTTCATCACTATGACGCCTCGTGGTGCAGCAATGTGACACGGCGCACCAAGCGGCTGAAACGCATCATCGGTATCCGTGCCTATGATTTTCTCTATGGCAAGTTCTTACATCGTTCAAAAAGGTGGGAATGGTAACATGCCGTATCTTGAATATGACAAGGTGGATGAAAAAACGGCAAAACGCATGCGCAGCATCCTCGAAAAATCGTATGCCGCCTACTGGAAGAAAAAGCGCACCTTTGACGTGATCGTCACCGGTCTTTTGCTGGTGCTGCTCATTTTGCCGATGCTGCTTTTGGCACTTATCATCTGGATCGACGATCCTCATGGCAGCCCGTTTTATAAGCAGACGCGCATCGGCAGACACGGCAAGCCGTTTCTCATGTATAAATTCCGCACCATGTATGTGGACGCGGACAAACGCAAGGCAGAGCTGATGGCACAAAACGAGATGGACGGTCCCGTTTTCAAAATAAAGAACGATCCGCGCGTCACCCGCTTCGGCAGAATTCTGCGCAAATGCTCCATCGATGAGCTGCCGCAGCTTTTCAATGTATTCAAGGGAAACATGAGCCTTGTCGGTCCGCGCCCGCCGCTGCCGAGTGAAACGGCGGAATACACCGACTATGATAAGCTGCGGCTGCTGGTGACACCGGGTATCACCTGCACCTGGCAGATCGCGCCGCGCAGAAACGATATGCCGTTTTCCAAGTGGGTGGAGATGGACCTCACCTATATCGAGAACCGCACCACGCTGTTGGATATCAAAATCATTCTCAAAACACCGATCGCCATGCTGAAAGCGACGGGGAGATAAGGAGACACTATGAAAGTTGCCATGCTCGGACACAAGGCGATCCCCTCCACAAAGGGCGGCATCGAAACGGTGCTGACCGCTTTGTGTCCGCTGCTCGCGGAAAGGGGCGTCGAGGTCACCTGCTATAACCGCTCATCTGACAGCATTGACGCGGCATTTTTGCCGCAGATTGCGGGAAATGTATATAAGGGCGTGCGGCTGAAAAAAGCGCCGACCGTCAGAAAACGCGGCGTTTCGGCGATGGTGGCGTCCTTCACGGCGGCGATCGCCTGTGCGTTTTCCCGCTGCGACATCGTGCATTTTCACGCAGAGGGACCGTGCGCCGCCATGTTTCTTCCGAAGCTCTTCGGCAAAAAGTGCGTTGCCACCGTGCACGGCCTTGACTGGCAGCGAGAAAAATGGGGCGACAGCTTTTCTTCGAAATATATCCGTTTCGGCGAAAAAATGCTTGCCCGCCGCGCCGATGCGGTGATCGTTCTGAGCGAGGCGGCAAAGCAGTATTTCAAGGAGACCTACGGCAGGGACACCGTGCTCATCCCGAACGGCATCCGCCGTCCGCAGCCGCATCCTGCCGCACAGATCAAAGAGCGCTTCGGTCTCAAAAAGGACGGCTATTTCTGCCTTGTTTCCCGTCTGACGGCGGAAAAGGGCGTGCACACGCTCATTGAGGCATATAAACAGCTGCACACCGACAAAAAGCTCCTGATCTGCGGCGAAACCAGCGACACCGATTCCTATGTCGCACAGCTGCACGCCATGGCGGCAGGGGACGAGCGTATTCTTTTTGCCGGCTTTGTCTCCGGCGATCTCCTTTCGGAGGTCTACAGTAACGCCTATGCGGTCTGTCTGCCGTCCACGCTTGAGGGCATGTCGCTGAGCCTTTTGGAAGCCCTCTCCTACGGTAATGCGGTGATCTGCTCCGACATTCCGGAAAACACCGCCGTCTGCGGCGAGCGGGCGCTGATCTTCAAGGCGGGCGATGCGGCGGCACTTGCCGCAAAAATGCAATACCTTTCCGACACGCCCGCTGCGGTGGACGCGCTGCGGGACGGCACGGCGGAATATATCTGTTCGCGCTATTCCGAGGAAGCGGTCGCGGACGCGACAATGACTTTATACAGTACGCTCTTAAAGAAAGAGGTGACGGCACATGAAGAATATGGAATGTGAGCTGACATGGAAGCGGCTTTGTGCGGAGATAAAACGGCACACCGCCGCCGATGTGTATGCCATATGGGAAAAGACCTTCTCGGTGGTGAAGGTGAAGGGCAGCACCTTTGTGCTCGGCTATAACGACAAGGTGCAATACCGCGTGTTCACCGACCGCTGCATGAATACACTGTACACGGCGGCATGCGCTGTCTGCGGACAGATGGCAACGGTGAAATTCTGCTATGTGCCGAAAAACACGATGGACGGGACGCTGCCGACAGCGCCTGTTTCCCCGAAAAAGCGCGGCTATAAGGCGGGCATCCGTCAGATCATTTTCGCGTTTCTCTGCCTGCTGGCGGCGGGTGCTGTGGCGGTCGTCGGCATCAACGCCGTGTTCAACATGAGCTTCAAGGAAAATTTCTATTCCGTCAGCATCGACCACACCTATGACAATTTCCGCATCGTGCAGATCTCCGATCTGCACAGCAGCACCTATGGCAAAAACAATGAAACGCTGCTGCACAGGGTGACGGTGCTGAAGCCGGACATCATCGTGATGACGGGCGACTGCTTGGATGCGAACGGCTCTGTCGAGGAGCTGGAGACGTTGTGCGGCGCGCTGGCGAAAACGGCGCCGACCTATTATATCTACGGCAACAATGAGGCAAGCGTTGCATTCGATTGTACCATGACGCTCACGGCGCTGGATGAAAAGCTCGGCTTTGACGACAGCAATCGCGATCCGCAAAAGCTCTATCTTGCGGACAACGGGCTGCGCGAGCGGCTGGAGAAAACGGGCGTCAAGGTGCTGTTCAACGAGGCAGCTGCCCTCACGGTGCGTGCAAACAAAATCAAGATCTTCGGCACGCTGACCTCCAATCCCTCCGCTTTTTGGCAATATGCCGGAGAAGCCTTCAACGATTTTGTATACAACAGCGACAGCGACGAGGTGCGATTGTTTTTGTGCCATGAGCCGCTGCTTCTGGAAACGATCAAGGAACCGTCGTTCGGCGATCTGGCGCTGTGCGGCGACACGCACGGCGGCGTTTGGCGCCTGCCGCGGGTGGGGGCGTTGTATTCGCGGAATTTCGGGCTGTTTCCCGAACGGAGCGATCACCTGATCTATGGCAAATATATTGTCGGCGAGACGCAGGCGATCGTCAGCTCCGGTCTCACCAACCGCGGCATTATCCGCATCGACAACCGTCCGGAGCTGGTCGTGGTCGATGTGAACAAATATTGAGAAAGGCGGGTGCACGATGATCATAAAGCTCATAAAACTGCTGATTTTGCTGCTTTTGGCGGGCTCATTGCTGCTTGCCGTGATCGGGTTTCTGAAAAAAGCAAAGACGCAGACAAAAAGTCAGACAAAGGCGCAGCTCAAAAAGGCGAGATGGCTGCGCGCGGACGCACTGCTTTTGGCGGTGCTTGTCACGTTCGTGTATATGCTGACGGCGTTTTTTGATCTGCAAAAGCGGGCGACGGCGGTCGTCACGCTCAACTATGCGGAAGCGTCGCTCGGACAGAACGCCAACGGCACACGCTATAACATGTCCGAGATCATCTGCGACGATGTGCTGGCGCGCACCATCGAAAAGGGCGGACTGGAGAATGTCACCGTCGACGATCTCAAGGACTGTCTCAGCGTTTATCCGCTCATCCAGGGTAACGCCTATTCCAAAGATAATTACCACATCTCCACCGAGTTTGTGGTGGATTATGTTGCGGGCAAAAAGCTGCAAAAATACAGCGCGGATATGCTTTTGCAGCTGCTTTGCAATTCCTATCGCGACTACTATTTCGACACCTATGTCAACGATTTTGCCATCACGACGGATCTGTTTGACGAGCAGCTGAAGGATCTCGATTATATCGACGCCGCCACACTGCTCAGCAAAAAGGCGAACAAGATCCTAAACTATCTCTACGGTCTGCAAAACAAAAATTCCTCGTTTGTTTCGTCAAACGGCGCGACCTTTGCCTCGGTGGCGTCCAAAGCATATAACCTCAACGATACGCAGATCGGCAACACGCTCTATGCATTCATTCTGCAAAACGGCATTTCCAAGGATCCGCAGCGGCTGCTGCAGCGCCTGAATTTCACCAATGTCCAGGCAGGGTTTGACAAGCAGAAGATGCAGCAGTCCTATACGACCACCAACGACACGATCGCCGCCTATGACAAGGATATGACGCGGGTGGTGCTGGTGCCGACGTGGGATAACGACGGACAGTACTATATGGGCCGCACCAAGGTGGGTATTGACGTGCTCTCGGTGCAGTCGGTGAACTACAGCAAAAGTATCGCCGAGATCGAAAAGCGCATTCAGGACAACAACCTAAAGCTCACGAAATTCAGTGCGGCAGCGGGCAACACCGCCGCCAATCACACCGAGACCGATGCGCTCATCGAAAGCATTTCCGCCTCGCTCAAAAAGCTGGCGGAGGAAGCGCGCTCCATCGGTCAGGAATACTATTCCAATCAGATGAACCAGTGCGTTTCCGCGTCGGTCTCCTCGATCAGCATTTTCTCAAAGACCAAGACGGCGCTTTTGCTCCTTTTGTGTGCCTATGCGGTGTTCTGGGCGAGAAAGACCGTGAAAGAATTTTCCGCACCGCAGGAGGGGGAGAGATAACATGGAAGAAAAAAAGATTTTCCGCTATATCAAAAAGCTCATCCCCTATGTGGTGATCGTGTCCTTCCTCCTGTCGCTGCTGGTGTATGTTTCGCTGCGCAACAAACGCACCTACACGGCGTCTGCCGTCATCAACTATACCTTCGAAAGTGCCGAAAAGGGCAAAACGCCGATCGACACGGATCTGGATGTCAACGAGATCAAATCCTCCAACATCATGAGCAAGGTCATTGAGCAGAAGGGGCTTTCCGACAACTATTCCGTGGACAAGCTCACCTCCCGCATCACCATCAC
>URNF01000133.1 GCA_900549155.1 uncultured Oscillospiraceae bacterium
CTGAGAACGCTTGCCGTAATCGTCAGCACCACCGCCACCGCCAACACAACGCCGAGCACGGCCGTGATGATCGTGCGCCGTCTGTGGCTTTTCTGCTGCTTTGCAGCGAGGTTTTCCCTTTCTCCTTTTTCCTGTCGGCGCACGTCGCGCATTTTTGCACTCTTACCCATGTTTTCTCCTCAATTCTTTCAATAGGAATCGCCCTCAAGGCTTGTGTATTCTTCGCTCTCGACCGTTATCTCAAAGCTGAGCGTGGAAAGCGGATCGTCCGCGATCTTGACATATTCCTTCGGCACGCGCAGATCAAACGTTTTATAACCGCCGGAATTGATGAAATAGTTTTCCGGAATGGTCGAGGCGGTCGCTGCGGTGATCAGCTCATCGTTGTCGTTGCGAATGATCAGCGTGATCTTCGTGGGATGCTGTGTCGTTCCCTCGCCGTTTGCAAAGGTCAGATGGACAAGCAGTCCGCCGTTCTCGGCATAGCACACCTCGTTGGCGACAGCGGCAATGCCGTCATCCGGCATGTCCGGCAGATCGGCACTGTTGAGATAATAGGTCACGCCCTCTTTTTCATCCCAACCGTCCGGACCGAGGTTGTTGACCAGCACCAAAGCGGCAACGGCAACGACCAGCACCAAAAGACCGATGCAGACAAAACGGAAGGTGCGGCTGTTGTCGCCGAACTGATTGCGCATCTCCTGCCGCATCGCAGCCCTTTCGGCACGCTTTTGCGCACGCTGCGCCGCCTTTTCCGCTTTTGCCTGTTCCGCGCGCTGCTGCGCCGTCAGTGCCTTCTCCGCGGTGAAGATCGTCTCCTCCGTCGGGGTGGGTTTTGATTTCTTATGTATACCTGCCATATATGGGACAACCTTTCCGAGTTAATGTATATATAGTACCATAAATCCCCTCGGAAAGTAAAGTACATTCATGAAAAAAACACAAAAGCGCCGCAACAAATGCAGCGCTTTTGGGCATATTCAGAAGAAGCTGGTGACATCGTCCACCAGGTCGCCGACCGACCGCAGCGCTTTTCCCATGTTCTTCTTGATGCCTTTGCGGTTGTCGTACAGATAATAGCTGCCGACTGCGCCTGCCACACAGCCGATCGCCATACCGACGCCGACACCCTTTACCATTTTCATCATCGTATTTTTCATTTTGCTTTCCTCCTCTCTGCCTTTTTATCATAACCACGGCAAAAAAAGTTATTCCGCAGGCTTGCAATTTTTTCATCGTGGGATTATACTGTTTCAAAAAGCGAGAGGAAGATATTGTGGCTGTTCTCAACATTGTTTTGGTCGAGCCGGAAATTCCGCAGAACACCGGCAACATCAGCCGCACCTGCGCCGCAACCGGTGCGCGGCTGCACATGGTGGAGCCGTTCGGCTTCAAGCTGGACGACAAGAAAATGAAGCGCGCGGGGCTGGATTATTGGCATCTTTTGGATATTCACTATTATAAAGATCTTGACGATTTTTTCAGCAAAAACGCAGGACCGTTTTTCTATTTCTCCACAAAAGCGCAGCACATCCATTCCGAGGTCACCTATCCCGACGGCGCCTATCTCGTTTTCGGAAAGGAAACGGCGGGACTGCCGGAAGCGCTGCTGCACGCACACCCCGAAAGCTGTGTGCGGCTGCCGATGATCGACGACGACACGGCACGTTCCCTCAATCTGTCCAACGCAGTCGCCGTCGGAGCCTATGAGGTGCTGCGGCAATGGGGCTATCCCGCAATGCGCACGGCGGGAAAGCTGACAAAATTCAACTGGTGATGCAAAAAAGGAGCAGTGAAAACTGCTCCTTTTTAATATTTTCCGTCCAATATGTCCTGCAAGGTCAAGGAATCAATATAGGCATTCGTGATGGCTTCCATCTTTCGCCACACCGGCAGTGTTTTGCAATGCGCGGCGCGCTCGCAGGGCACAGCATCGCACTGCAGACAGGCGACCGGCGCCAACGACTCCTCGGTGAGATGCAAGATCTCCCCCACCGTACATTCCCGCGGCGGGCGCGCAAGGCGATAGCCGCCGCCTTTGCCGTGGATACTGTCCACCAGTCCGTTTTTGGACAAAATCGGCATGATCTGTGCGATATAGCCCTTGGAAATACCCTGCCGCTGTGCCATGTCCTTCATGGGGATAAAGTCATCTCCATAGTGCTCGGCGAGCTCCAGCATGATGCGCAGCGCATACCGCCCTTTTGACGAAATCAGCATGTTTCATTCCTCCGTATATACCGTACAAATTGTGCCGCCTCCGAGAACCACGTCCCCGTCATACAGCACCGCCGCCTGCCCTGCAGTCACCGACCGCCGCGGCTCGTCGAAAACCATGTGCACCCTGTCGCCGTCCGTTGTCACGGTCACCGCCGTTTCCTGCTGACGGTAGCGCGTCTGCACCTTCGCACGCAGCGTGCGCGGCGGCGTGTCAAAAGCGCTCCAGCAAAAATCCGTCGCATCCAGTGCCGTCACGCGCAGCTCTTCCGCTTTTCCCAGCACAATGCGGTTTTCCGCAGGCAAAATTTCTTTCACATACAGCGGCACACCGGCGGAAACACCGAGTCCCCGCCGCTGCCCTACCGTGTAATGAATGATGCCGTCGTGCTCGCCGAGTACCGTGCCGTTTTTGTCCGTGAACGCGCCGTGCGGATAGGTCTTGGCCGTGCGTCTGCCGATAAACGCCGCATAGTCGCCGTCCGGCACAAAGCAAATGTCCTGGCTGTCCGGCTTGTGCGCATTTTCAAAGCCCGCTTTTTCCGCCAACTCCCGCACCTGTGACTTGTGCAGCTCGCCCAGCGGGAACAGCGTATGTGCCAGCTGTTCCTGTGAGAGGAAATACAGCACATAGCTCTGATCCTTCGACGCATCCGCCGCCTTTTTCAGCAGATACCGCCCGTTTTCATAGGCAATGCGTGCATAGTGTCCCGTGGCAACAGCGCGACAGCCCAGTTCCTTCGCCCGTCGATACAGACGGTCAAATTTCAAAAAGCGGTTGCAGTCGATGCAGGGATTAGGCGTTTTGCCGCACTCATACGCGCAGACAAAGCGGTCGATCACCTGCGCGCCGAAATCGTCGGCAAAGTTGAAAACATAATACGGCATGCCGAGCCGATATGCCACGCCGCGCGCATCCTCCGTGTCCTCCAGCGAGCAGCAGCTTTTGCGTCGATCAAGACCGATGTCCTCGTTGGCAAACAGCTTCATTGTGACGCCGACACAGGCATACTGCTCGTACAGCATATACGCCGCCACGCTGGAGTCCACGCCGCCGCTCATGGCGACGAGCACCTTATCCACAGGTGTGGCACGCCTCGCAGGAGGCACAGTCGGGGAACTGCTTGTGATCATAGGCAATGCCGTTTTTGTCATAGTAGTCCTTCACTGCTGCCTTGATGGCTTCCTCCGCCAGAACGGAGCAGTGCATCTTGTGCGGCGGCAGTCCGTCCAGCGCCTCGGCGACCGCCTTGTTGGAAAGCTCCAGCGCTTCGGAAAGCGGCTTTCCCTTGATCATTTCCGTCGCCATCGAGCTGGAAGCGATCGCAGAGCCGCAGCCGAACGTTTCGAATTTCACATCGGTGACAACATCGTTGTCGATCTTCAGATAGATCTTCATGATGTCGCCGCACTTGGCGTTACCGACCTCACCGACGCCGTCGGCATTTTCCAAAACACCGACATTGCGCGGATTTTTGAAATGATCCATAACCTTTTCACTGTACAGTGCCATAACTTTACACCTCACAAAACAAACGGTTTTCTGCCCTCTACCTTGTCTCTCCACAGCGGCGACATGTGCCGCAGGTAGGAAACGACCTCGGGAATGACTTTTAACATATAGTCGATCTGTTCTTCCGTGTTGTCCGCACAAAGCGACAAACGCAGCGAGCCGTGTGCGATCTCATGCGGTCTTCCGATCGCCAGCAGCACATGGCTGGGATCGAGCGAACCGGACGTGCACGCCGAGCCGGACGAAGCGCAAATGCCCTTTTCGTCCAACAGCAGCAAAAGGCTCTCCCCCTCAATGCCCTCAAAGCAGAAGCTGACATTGCCGGGCAGACGGTTGACGGGGTCACCGTTGAGCGCCGCATGCGGAATCTGTGACAGTCCCGCGATCAGCTTGTCGCGCAGTGCGGCAACCTTTTTCGCGTTTTCTTCCATGTGGGCGCAGGCATCCTCAAGCGCCGCCGCCATGCCCATGATGGCGGGCAAGTTTTCCGTGCCACCGCGCTTTCCGCGCTCCTGTGCACCGCCCTCGATCACATTCACAAGCGGTACACCGCGCTTTGCATACAAAACGCCGATGCCTTTCGGACCGTGGAATTTGTGGGCGGAAAGGGACAGCATATCAATGGACTGTTCCCCGACATGAATGGGCAGATGCCCTGCTGCCTGTACGGCATCGGTGTGGAACAGCACGCCCTTTTCCCGACAAACAGCGCCGATCTCCGCGATCGGCAGGATAGAGCCGATCTCGTTGTTGGCATACATGGTCGTCACAAGACAGGTGTCGGGGCGAATGGCATCCGCCACCTGCTTTGCGGTGATATTACCGTTGTCATGCACATCCAGAAGCTCCACCTCGAAGCCCTGTTTTTTGAGCTTTTCAAGCGTGTGCAGCACGGCATGGTGCTCAAACGCGGTGGATAGGATGTGCTTTTTTCCTGCGCGTTCGCCGCGCGCCGCGGCGGACAGGATCGCCTGGTTGTCCGCCTCGCTGCCGCCGGAGGTGAAATAGATCTCCTGTGACGTACAGCCGAGACAGGCGGCAATGCGCTTTCTGGCATCAAACAGCGCTTCTGCGGCTTTTTGGCCGACGGTATGCAGACTGGAGGGGTTTCCGAAGACCGTCTCCATATACGGCAGCATTGCGTCGATCGCCGTTTTACTCATTTTCGTAGTTGCCGCATTATCCGCATAGACCTGCATAGGATAGCTCCTTTCTTATTCTGCAAACAAAGGCGTGGACAAATACCGATCGCCGGTGTCCGGCAGCAGCACAACAATGGTCTTTCCCTCGTTTTCGGGGCGCTTTGCCAGCTCGATCGCCGCCCACATGGCAGCACCGGAGGAAATACCGACAAGCACGCCCTCTTTTCTGCCGATCATGCGGC
>URNF01000134.1 GCA_900549155.1 uncultured Oscillospiraceae bacterium
GTCGCCGACATGCGCCGCCATGACATGTGTGCCGTCCACGACAACGGCGACCAGCGTCGTGCCCATGCCGGCAAGCGCCGCGTCTGCCGTGGCGCGGTCAAACACCTCGATGTTGGCGGCAGCGACCGCGCTTTCCAGCAGATTAAAGACCGAGGCCTGCGGCATGTTGTCGCGATACTGGCTCTCGATGCGTCCGGCAACGATGTCGGTCGCGATGCGGCTGGCGACGTTGCCGCCGCTGGCACCGCCCATGCCGTCACAAACAACGGCATACAGCACCGTGTCCGACAGCTTGCCGAAGCGGCAGGCGTCCTGATTGGTGGAACGCACCTGTCCGATGTCGGACTTTCCGAAAACCTCCACAGGTCTCACTCCTTTCTCACAAGCTCATTTCTGATCGGCAGCACGGCGCAGCTGCCCGCAGGAAGCGTTGATGTCCGCCCCCAGCGTGCGGCGCACAGTCGCCGTGATGCCGTTTTGCTCCAAAATATGTTGAAAAGCCTGAATACGCGCGCGGCTGCTCGGATGCTGATCCTTGCCCTTGACCGCGTTGACGGGGATGAGGTTGACATGGCACAGCGTGCCGCGCAGCTTTTGCGCCAGTTCCTTTGCGCAGGCGTCGCTGTCGTTGACCCCGCCGACCATGGCATATTCATAGGACACCCGTCTGCCGGTCACCGCGGCATATTCCCGACAGGCGGCAAGCAGCGTATCCACGGGATAGCGCCGATTGACCGGCATCATGCGGGAACGGATCGCGTCGTTCGGCGCGTGCAGCGACACCGAAAGCGTCAGCTGCAGCTTTTCTTCCATCAAGCGGTAGATCCGATCCACCAGCCCACAGGTCGAAAGCGACACATGCCGCATGCCGATCTGCGCATTGCCGCGCTCTCCCAGCATATGCAGGAAACGCAGCACATTATCATAATTGTCGAGCGGCTCCCCCATGCCCATCAGGACGACGGAGGAAACGCGGACATGATGATCGTTTTGGGCGGTCTCGATCTGCGCCATCATCTCGGCGGCAGTGAGATCGCGGATATAGCCACCCATGCCGGTGGCACAAAAGGTACAGCCCATTTTGCAGCCGACCTGTGTGGAAATGCACTGGCTGTAGCCGTGCTTATAGGACATGAGCACCGACTCCACCGTTTCGCCGTCCGGCAGAGAGAAAAGATATTTCACCGTGCCGTCGAGCGCCGAGACAAGCTTTCGTTCGACCTTCACCTCGGTGACGGCAAAGTCCGTTGCAAGCGCCTCGCGCAGCGAAAGCGGCAGGTTTGTCATTTTTGAAAAATCCGTCACACCGGCAGAAAGCCAGTCGCGGATCTGCGCGGCGCGATACGCCGGCATGCCCTTTTCCCGCACCCATGCGGTCAACGCCTCGGGCGACAGGGTCTTGAGATCGCTTTTGCTCATGTTTCATCACTTTCCCGCCGCACAAAACCGGCGATGAAGAAGCCGTCGGTGTCATGCACATGGGGAAACAGCGTCAGACAGTGGGACGGCGAAAGCCCCGCTTTGGCAAAGCAGTCGTCAAGCGGCAGCACGCGCGGCGCAAAATCGGGGCGTTTTTCGAGAAACGCCGCAGCGACCGCCTCGTTTTCCTCCCGCCGCAGCGTGCAGGTGGAATATTGCAGCACGCCGCCCGGTTTCACCATATCCGCCGTGCGGCACAGAATGTCCAGCTGCAACGCGGGGAGTGCTTCGACACTCTCCCGTGTGCGATAGCGGATCTCGGGCTTATGCCGTATGACACCAAGCCCCGAGCAGGGTGCGTCGCACAGCACGCGGTCAAACCGCTTTTCGAGACTCTGCGGGATCGGCTGCACCGCATCGCGCACGCGCGTCTCGATGCAGGTGATGCCGAGTTCCTTTGCACGGCGGGCGATCGTTTCGCATTTCTGCGAATAGAGGTCGCAGGACAGCAGATGTCCGCGGTTTTGCATCATCTGCGCCACCGTGAAGCTCTTGCCGCCGGGTGCAGCGCAGACATCGGCGATCGTCTCGCCGGGCCTTGCTCCCAATGCCCTGCAGCAATACTGTGATGCGGCATCCTGATAATAATACCAGTTTTCTCCTGCTTTTGCAAGCCCTTTCCGATCAAAACCCGCCGAAATCCGCACACAATCGGACAAACCCGACACGGTTTCATGCGCAATGCCCGCCGCATCCAGCGCCGACAAAAAGCTCTCGGTGTCGGTTTTCAGCGTGTTCACCCGCAGATATTGCGGCTCAGGAGTCGAAAGTGCGGCAAGAAGCGCAGCCGCCGTTTCCTTGCCGTAGGTCTCCCGCCAATAGGCGATCCAGTGCTCCGGCACGCCAAAACGCACGGCGTCCCCCGCATCCCCCTTCGGCAGATCGGCAAAAAGCGTTTCCCTTTGCCGCAGTGCGCTGCGCAAAAGGGCGTTGACAAAGCCCGCCGCGTGCGGCTGTCCCATGCTGCGGGTCATGCGCACCGCCTCGTTGACGGCAGCATTCGGCGGAATTTTATCCATGTACAAAAGCTGATACAGCGCCACCCGCAGAATTTCCAGAACCGTCGGGTGGATGCGTCCGATCGCACGCGCCGCCAGCTTTTCGATAACGAAGTCAAGTGTCAGCTGCCGCTCGATCACGCCATAGAAAAGGCGCGACAAAAGCGCCTTGTCCCGCGCGTCAAACGCCGTTTCCTGCAGCAATGTGTCGAGAATGATGTTGGAATAGCTCCCGTCGCGGTGCACGCGGGAAAGCGCCGTGACCGCCGCCCTGCGGGGATCGGTCGCCATCAGTCGTTCCTCCTGCCGCGTCCCGCGACAATGAGGATGAGACGCAGAAGGTTCATCAGCGAAACAAACAGCGCCGCCACATAGGTCAGTGCCGCCGCGGTCAGCACCTTGCGCACGCCCGCCATCTCCTCGGCGGTGAACGAACCGCTCGCCTGCAGCGCCTGCACGGCGCGTGCGCTGGCGTTGAATTCCACCGGCAGCGTCACCAGCTGAAACAGCACGGAAAGGCTGAAAAGCGCGATGCCCGCATATGCCAGCACATCCAGTCCCGCAATGAGACCGGCGATGATGAGATAGGGCGAAATGGTCGCCGAAAAATTCGTGATCGGCACGAGCTTCATGCGAAAGCGGATCGGCGCATAGTCATTGGCATATTGCAGCGCGTGACCCGTCTCGTGCGCCGCCACGCCGACGGCGGCAATGGAGTCTGCGCCATAGACCGGCTGCGACAGTCCGATGCTGTTGCACGTCGGGTCATAGTGATCGGTGAGCTCGCCGCCGATCGGCTGCACGGGCACGGAAATGCCGTTTGCCTTTTGGATCATATAGCTTGCCTGCGCACCCGTGATGCGCGCGGCGGTGCTGTAGCGGCTGTAGCGCCGAAAGGTGCTTTTGACATTGATCTGTGCGATCATGGCGACCAGCAGCGCCGGTACGACCAACAGTAGATAGTAATACATAACACGTCACCTCAATGCAGGCGGTCGCCGCAGCAAAGCGGATGACCGCGCAGAAAATCGGCAGCCGCCATGCGGCGGGAGCCGGGATATTGTAATTCCAGAATTTCCAGCACCCCGCCGTCACCGCAGGCAACGGAAAGGGGCGACAAGGACACGATCACGCCCGCGTCCTCGGTAGTATGCCCGCCGACACGGGTTTTATGGATCTTCAGCACCGCGTCTCCGAAACGGCAGGTCGCCGTCGGCCACGGCTGCAGCCCGCGCACCTGATCGTGCAGGCTTTTTGCGCTCTTTTGAAAATCGAGCGGCGACATCGTCTTGTCCAGCATCGGCGCATAGGACGCTGCGTCGCCGTCCTGCTTTTGCGGGTGCAGCGTGCCGTTTTGCATGCTTTCGAGCGTCTCGCACAAAAGCCCTGCGCCATCGGCAGACAAAAGGTCGAAAAGCTCCCCCGCCGTCATATCCTGCGGCACGGGACGACTGCAGGTCAGCAGCATATCGCCCGTGTCGATGCCCGCGTCCATCTGCATAGTGGTGACGCCCGCAACGGCGTCACCGTTCAAGACCGCCCACTGAATGGGCGCTGCGCCGCGATATCGCGGCAAAAGCGAGCCGTGCACATTCACCGCACCGAAAGGCGGCAGCGCCAAAAGCGATGCGGGCAATATCTTGCCGTATGCCACCACGACGATCACATCCGGCTTTTCCGCCGCCACATTGTCCAGAATGGCCGTAATTCCCTTGGTGTCCACTTTATTGTAAACGTCGTTATAGTCCGTGTACAGCAAATTCACGCAGTTCTCGTTTCCGGCGGGCAGGCCCATGCCGCCGAGGCCCTTCGTAAAGGCCACAAAGGCCACCTTGATCCCGCCCACGTTGCAGATGGTATAGCCCTTGGTGGTCTTGAAATCCTGATTGCTGGCGTAGGCGCCCAATGGCTCGATACCGGCAGAGCGAAGCTGCTGCAGGGTCTGGGTCAGACCGATAATACCGTTTTTCACCGTGTAGGTGTTGGCCATCTGCACCAGATCCACGCCCGCGTTTTTCAGCGCCGTGGCAAGCTCCCGGGGTGCGGAGGTAGTATCCGTGCCGTAAGGCTCGCCGCAGATGTTGCCCTCCAGATTCAGAACGGTCACATCCCCGCAGGAAAGCTCCGCCGCCACATCCAGCAGGGCGTCCGTAAAGTCATAGCCGTTTACCGCAAGACCCGACTGGATCACGGCATTGGTCACGTTCAGGTCTCCCGCCGCCCGCAGGTGGATCACCGTATTGGCAGGCTCACTGCGTTTGCTGCTCTCCGTCGCGGCGGTGGTTTCCGGGGCGGCAGTGGTATTTTCGGCCTCCGGCACGGAAGCGCTGAGGGTCTCCTGCTTTGCCTGAGCGGCCCCCCGGGCAATGGAAACAATGGCAAAGGCGCTCAGCGCCAGCACCACACAGGCGGCGATCAGCGTCAGCTTCAGCCGTCTGCGTTCCTTTTCCTGCTGCCGCCGCTGGGCTTCCCGCCGCTCACGGCGTCGGTTCATTTCATCCGGGTTCAGCGCCATGACGAGCCTCCTTAGAATCCAAA
>URNF01000135.1 GCA_900549155.1 uncultured Oscillospiraceae bacterium
TGGCGCTGGCGGCTGCCGCCGGCGTGCAATACCTTGGCATTTCCATGACAAACTCCGGCAGCGTCGGCTTTGTCGCCGCTATGTATATCCTGTTTGTGCCGCTTTTGGGTCTGTTTTTCGGCAGACGGGTGACGGGCAGGGTGTGGTGCAGCGTCGGCATTGCGCTGGTCGCTTTGTATCTCATGGCGGTCAAGGACGGATTTTCCGTGTCGACGGGGGATCTGATCGTTTTGGCATCCGCACTGTTGTATGCGGTACATATTCTTTGTGTCAATCGGTTTTCCGCGCGCGCCGACGGTGTGCTGCTCGGCTTTGTCCAGTCGCTGACGGTGGGCGTCGTGTATGCCCTGTTGGTGCCGTTTTTCGGCACGACGTCGTTTGCCGCCGTGCGGGAAATGTGGTTTCCGATCGTGTTTGCCGGTGTGCTGTCCAACGGCATCTGCTTTACCCTGCAGATCATCGGACAGAAGTTCACGCCGCCTGCCACCGCTTCGCTCATCATGAGCACGGAGTCGGTGTTTGCGCTCCTGTCGGCGATGGTGCTGACGGGAACGATCCCCACCCTGCGGGAGGGGATCGGCTGCGCATTGATGCTTTTTGCCGTTTTGTTGTCCAAGCTGCCTACTGGGCGGCGCGCTGCCCGTGAGGCGGAAAACTGAGGAGTCTTTGTCGTGAAAATGAAGGAATGGCGCGGAAATCTTTTGCTGCTCGTCACCGCGATCATATGGGGCAGTGCATTCGTGGCGCAAAGTGTCGCCGCCGATCTTGTGGGAACGTTCACCTTTCAGGCGCTGCGCTCGCTGCTCGGCGGGCTGGTGCTGCTGCCCGTGGTGGCGGGAAACGCCGCCATGCGCCGCAAGCGCGGTGTCGCGCCGATCGGCAGCAGACGCACGCTGTGGTGCGGCGGCATCCTGTGCGGCGTGATGCTGTGCGTTGCTTCCTGCCTGCAGCAGGGCGGTATTGCCTATACCAGTGTCGGCAACGCGGGCTTCATCACCGCGATGTACATTCTGCTTGTGCCGCTTTTGGGGATGTTTTTCGGCAAAAAGGTCGGCAGTCGGCTGTGGATCTGCATCGGCATGGCGATTGTCGCTTTGTATCTGCTGTCCATAAAGGACGGCTTTCACATGTCAAAGGGCGATCTGCTGATGCTCGCCTGTGCACTGGCTTTTTCGGTGCACATCCTGCTTGTGGATCATTTTTCGCCGAAGGTGGACGGCGTGCAGCTTGCTTGCATCCAGTTTTTTGTGGCGGGGCTGCTGCCGCTGCCGCTCATGCTGTTTTTCGAACGCCCGACGGCGGCGAACATTGCCGCCGCGTGGCTGCCGATCGTGTATGCGGGCGTGCTTTCGAGCGGCATCGGGTATACCTTCCAGATTCTCGGTCAAAAATATACAAGGCCGAGCGTTGCTTCGCTGCTCATGAGCCTTGAATCGGTGTTTGCCGTGCTGGCGGCGGCGCTCATTTTGCATCAGGTGCCGACCCTGCGGGAAACGCTCGGATGTGTGCTGATGTTTGCTGCCATCATTTTGGCGCAGCTGCCGGAAAGGAGCCGTGCGCGTGACAAAAACGGGTAAGGCGATGGCAGCGGCATTTGTCGGCAACTTTATTTTCGGACTGAGCTTTCTGTTCACGAAAACCGCGCTGGCGGTGACAACGCCCGCCGTGCTGCTTTTTTGGCGGTTTCTGCTGGCATTTTCTGTGCTGCTCATCCTGCGGGTGCTGCGTCTTGTGCGCATCGACCTGCACGGAAAACCGATCGGCAGACTGATCCTCATGGGACTTTTCCAGCCGGTTCTCTATTTCTTCTGTGAGAACTATGGGCTTTTGTATACCAACGCGACCTTTTCCGCCGTGATGATCGCGCTGGTGCCGATCGCGTCCCTTGCGTTCGGCGCGCTGTTCATGCGGGAACTGCCGACGCCTTTGCAGGTGGTGTGCAGCGCGGTGTCGGTTCTCGGCGTGGTGCTCATGGCGCTGCGCCAGTCGGCAAACGGAGCGATCACGCCGATCGGCGTTTTGCTGCTTTGCGGCGCGGTCGCGTCGGCGGTGGGCTTCAACGTCATCAGCCGTGGGAGCGCGAAAACGGTGTCGCCTGTTGAGCGCACCTATATGATGTTTGCGGTCGGGGCGGTCGCGTTCGGCGCGGTGGCTGCGGCGGAGAATTTCAAAGCGCCGCTTTCTCTGCTTGCCCCGCTGAAGGACGGCGGATTTCTGATCGCCCTTTTGTATCTCGGGGTGCTGTCCTCGGTGGGCGCGTTTCTCATGATCCACTATGCCAATACCTATTTATCGCTGTCGCGCGCGACGGTGTTTTCCAATGTCATCACAGTGGTGTCCGTGTTTGCGGGTGTCGTGCTGCTGCGTGAGCCGTTTGACGGCATCATGCTGGCGGCGACGCTGCTCATCATCGGCGGCATCGCGGGCGTGCAGCGGTTTTCGAAAGATAAAGAGCAAGGAGAGTAACTATGCTGGAACTGAAACATGTATCCTTTCGCGTGGAAAACGAGCGGGGAGAGGAAAAGGACATCCTGAAGGATGTGTCGCTTGAAATTTCCGACCGCTTTGTGGCAGTCACGGGCCCCAACGGCGGCGGCAAATCGACGCTCGCCAAGGTCATCGCCGGCATCTATCAGCCGACAGAGGGCCAGATATTCTTCAACGGTGAGGACATCACAAACAAGAGCATCACCGAGCGGGCACGCATGGGCATCAGCTATGCGTTTCAGCAGCCGGTGCGGTTCAAGGGACTGACGGTGCGGGATCTTGTAAGCCTTGCGGCGGGGAAAACGCTGTCGGTGACGGAGGTGTGCGCCTATCTTTCCGAGGTGGGACTGTGCGCCAGAGAATATGTCGACCGTGAAGTGAACGCCAGCCTTTCCGGCGGTGAACTGAAGCGCATCGAGATCGCCATGATCATGGCGCGCGGGACGGCGTTCACCGTCTTTGACGAACCGGAGGCGGGCATCGACCTTTGGAGCTTCAATAACCTCATCCAGGTGTTTCAGAAGATGTATGAAAAGCACAGCGGCTCCATCCTCATCATCTCGCATCAGGAACGCATCCTCAACATTGCGGACACCATCGTGGTGATCGCCGACGGCGAGGTACGCCGTGTCGGCCCGCGCGACGAGGTGCTGCCGTCGCTTTTGAAGGAAGAATCCGTTTGCTCGGCATTGACCGATAAGCTGTAAGGAGGCGCACATATGGACGCAATCGAGAAAAATCTGCTGCGTGCGGTCGCCGACCTGCACGATGTGCCGACGGGTGCATATAACATCCGCGAAAACGGCGCTGCCGCCGGTCGCCGCTCGACGGAGCATATCCGCATCGAAACGAAAAAGGACAAGCCCGGCATCGACATCTTCATCGCTCCCGAGACGAAAAACGAGAGCGTGCACATTCCCGTTCTGTTGACCGAGACGGGGCTTTCCGATATGGTATATAACGATTTTTATGTCGGCGACGGTGCCGACGTGCTGATCATCGCGGGCTGCGGCATCCACAACTGCGGCGATCAGAAGGCGCAGCACGACGGCATCCACACCTTCTTTGTGGGCAAGAATGCGCGCGTGAAATATGTGGAAAAGCACTATGCCGAGGGCGACGGAAACGGTGAGCGGGTGATGAACCCCACGACCGTCGTGCACATCGACGAGGGCGGCTATATGGAGATGGAGACCGCGCAGATCAAGGGCGTGGACTCCACCGACCGCGTCACCCGCGCGGACATCGGCAAGGACGGCATGCTCATCATTCATGAGAAGATCATGACGCACGGCAAGCAGACCGCCGAAACGAATTTTGAGGTCGATCTGAACGGCGAGGGCTCGGGCACAAATGTGGTGTCCCGTTCGGTTGCCAAGGGCGAATCGCACCAGTGCTTCCGTTCGAAGATCAACGGCAACAACCGCTGCAACGGACACACCGAGTGCGATGCCATCATCATGGATCACGGCAGCGTCAGCGCCATTCCGGAGCTGACCGCCAACCATGTGGACGCCGCGCTCATCCATGAGGCGGCGATCGGCAAGATCGCCGGCGAGCAGCTCATAAAGCTCATGACGCTGGGACTGACCGAGGCAGAGGCAGAGGAACAGATCATCAGCGGATTTTTGAAATAAGCGCAAAAAAGCCCTGATGGTGAGATGGCCAATAGTTAGTAGACACAAAACGCAATCAAGCTACCGGTTCAATTCTGCATTGGACCGGTAGCTTTCTGTTTGGCATGAGAACCGGTATTTAACAATCAATATAGCTTCGCGCTATAGAAAAGATACCCGAGTGACATTTCGGTCACTCGGGTATCTTTTTCATTGCCGACTCGGCGACAAATTAATATTTTATTAATGTGGGGTGGCAGTCGCATAGCTTTCTGAACGACTTATAGAAAGTTTTTTTACCTTATGCCGTTATTTTGTTTTGTTATTTCCACTCCAAAGCTGTTGTATAGCCTTTTGACATTTTCCAGATTGTATTCGCGGTTGTACTTCGGAAAAATCCGTCTGTCTTCTTCCTTCAAAATTCGGCATACGGCAATATTCTTCAGCACCGCAGCGACCTCTGTGTAGGTTGGCTCCGGAAGGTGCACCAACTGCTCAAGAATGACCTTAATCGGAATCATGTGCTCATCGTGAAAAACATCCCTAAAGACAAAACCGTTCCCTGCGGTGACCATCCTTTCCCGATAGGGCTTTTTCTCATTCCCGCGGTATTCAAGAATCCGTATTGGCTGCGTGTTGGTGCAGCGCACTCTTTGGCGGTAACAGTATTTCCAGATGTTATCTTTCGATAGCTTCTCCCAGAGTTGGCGGGCGGCTGCAGAGATATACTGTTGCTCGGGTGGCAATTCATACTGGCGAATAATCTGCCCCAAAAGATATTTCGGCCCGCCGATCTTGTATGTG
>URNF01000136.1 GCA_900549155.1 uncultured Oscillospiraceae bacterium
CTACACCGACAACCAGCCGGACTTCACCTGGATCGCACCGTATGAGACAAAAGAGTTCGAGCAGTATTGGTATCCCGTTCGCGAGATCGGCGAGATCAAAAACGCCACCATCGACGCGGCGGTGAATGTCGAAAAGCGGAAGGGCGGCCTGTATGTCGGCTTCAATGTCACCGGCGTGTTCAAAAACTGCACCGTCACCGTGACCGAGGCGGGCAAGGAGCTTTACGGCGAAAAGGTCGACATGTCCCCCGACAAAGTCTATCACAAGACGCTTGCCGCTGACATTGCGGACATCCACGCCGTACACGTGTCCCTGACGGACGAAAACGGCAGGGAACTGGTCGGCTACACGCCCTACAAGCGCGGGCAAAAGCAGCCGATCAAGGTCAGAAAGCCCGTGAAGCGCCCCTGTGAATACAACACCGTCGAGGAGCTGTATATCAACGGCTTCCATCTCGAACAGTATAAGCAGCACAATTATAAGCCCGAGGACTATTACCTTGAGGGCTTGCGTCGCGACCCCGGCGACATCCGCTGCAACACTTCAATGGGCAGACTGGCGCTGAAAAACGGCAGATTTGCTGCGTGTGTGCAGTATTGCGACAAGGCGATCGAGCGCCTGTGCGACCGCAACGAGCATCCTGCCGACACCGAGGCGTTCTATCTGAAGGGTGTGGCGCTGACCTATCTCGGCGCGTTCGATAAGGCATATGATGTGCTGTACCGCGCGGCGTGGAACTATACCCATCGCAGTGCGGCACTGTTTGAGCTTGCCTGCATCGACTGCCGCAACGGGGACTATCCCGCGGCGCTCGAAAAGCTCTCTGAGTCCATCGGACTCAACAAGGGACACACCAAGGCGCACAACCTACAGACCGCGATCCTGCGCAAGCTGGGCGACAAGGCGGCAGAGCAGAGTGCCTGTGACGGCGTGGATGACGACAAGCTGGATCTGTTTGCACTTGTGGAGTATTCCCACTTTGCGGATGCGCACGAAAAGATCGCGCAGTTTGCCGCAAAGCCCGAAAACCTTTTGGATGTGGCGCGCGACTATATGAAAGCAGGACTTTCCGAGGACGCCATGTACGCCCTGTCCTTTGCGGGGGATACCTCGCCACTCGTGGAATACTATAAAGCGTATATCACAAAGGACACCGCCTACATCGAAAAGGCGGAAAAGGCGGAGATGGGCTATTGCTTCCCGTCGAATGTCGAGGACATCGCCGTTTTGACCTATGCGATTGAAAGCGGCAAGGCGGCAAACGCGAACTATTATCTCGGCTGCCTTTTCTATGACCGCTTCCGCTATGCCGAGGCGGCGCAGTGCTTCGAGGAATGTGTGCGGCTCTGCCCGACGCACGGCAGAGCATGGCGCAACCTGTCGCTCTATTGGTTCGACAAGGCTCACGACGGAAAAAAGGCGCTCGCCTGCATGGAGAATGCGCTGAAATACCGTCCCGACGATCCGCGTCTGCTGCTTGAATATGAACAGCTGCTCAAAAACACCAACGCAAGTCTTGAACAGCGCCTTGCAGTCTATGACAAATATCCGGAATTGCTCAAAGAGCGTGACGACTGCTATCTCGACAAGCTGACGCTGCTTTCCCAGCAGGGCAAGTATAAAGAAGCCATTGACATGGCGGCGGTAAAGCACTTCCACATCTATGAGGGCGGCGAGGGCAAGCTCACCAAGCAGCACGCCTGGATGCATGTGCTCTACGGCAATGAGCTGGCGAAAAACGGCGATGCCGCACAGGCAAAGCAGATCTACAAAAACGGCATCAACATGCCGAAGTCCTATGGTGAGGCAAAGACCTTCTTCAACCAGGAAGCGCACATCTACTATTATCTCAGCAAGCTGTGCACCGGCGACGAGCGCAAGGCGGCGCTCGAAAAGGCGGCGGAGTATAAAGCGGCGGTCTCGGAGATCTCGCTGTTCCGTGCGCTGGCGCTCAAAGAGCTTGGTAAGACCGACGAGGCGCAGACGGTGCTCCAAGAGATGGTGTCGACGGCGCAGAACCTCATCGACAACAAGGATATGCGCACCTATTACGGTGTCGGATCGCCCTCGCCGATGCCGTTTGAGCTGGACATCGAAAAGCATAACCTGCTGGCGGGCTACACGCTCAAGGCGTTTGCGCTCTACGGCGAGGAAAAATACAGCGAAGCAGAGGTCTGCATCCGCAAGGCGGAAGCGCTCGACCCGCATGATTTTGCTGTGTATGCCTACAGACAGATCACCGCGTAACAGCATAATGAAAGTGAGCCGCCGTGCCATTGGCACGGCGGCTCAAATTTTTATTTATCTTCCTTGAATCCCTCGCCGAGCACCTCGACGGCGTCGTGCGTGACCATGAATACCCCGGGATCCAGTTCCCTTGCCTTTCGCTGCAACAGCGGCAGCTCCTTCGGGCTGACGACGCACATCAGCATGTCATAGCACCTGCCCGAATACATCCCGCGGCAGGGAATAGCGGTCGCACCGCGTTCGAAATCGTGCATGACATAGTCGGCGATCTCCTCCGTTTTTTCGGTGAACAGATAGACGGTCTTGGCGCGGTCGCCGAACGCCACCACCTTGTCGGTGAGAACCGACGCCGTCACCAGCGCCACCACCGAATAGACCGTGACGGTGAAGCTGCGGAACACAACGCCGGTGAGCAGCACGACCGCAACATCCAGAATGAGGATGAGCGTGGCAACGGAAATGTGCGGGAAAAAGTGCCTGAGGATCAGTCCGGCAAAATCGCTGCCGCCTGTGGATGCGCCCTGCCGCACGACCAGCCCAACGCCGATGCCGAGGAAAAATCCGCCGCAAAGTGCTGCAATGAGCAGATCATGCGTGTATACCGGGATGTATCTTGTCAATTCTAAGAAAGCGGAAAGATACACAACGCCGAGCACGGTTTTGATGAGTGCCGATTTGCCGAGATAGCGATAGCCGAGCAGGAAAAGAACGGCGTTACACACAAGGTTCGTCAGCGACAGCCGAATGCCGAAAAGATGCTGCAAAATCGTGCCGACAGAGGAAACGCCGCCCGCCGACAGCTTGTTCGGCGTCAGAAAATTGTTGATGGCGACCGCCAAAACGGCAGTGCCGATCAGCACGAAAAATTGTTCCTTCAGAAACCGTTTCATGACATCACCGCCTTTCCTCTTTAGTATATCCGATAACGGGGTTTTTCGCAAGTTTTTCATTTACAATTAAAATGCAATGTGGTATACTGAACATATGTGCGATAGGAGAGATGTCGATGGATAAGTTTATACTGCATTCTGCATATCAGCCGACCGGCGACCAGCCGCAGGCGATCGAAAAGCTGACAAAGGGCGTGCTGCGCGGCGACAGGGAACAGGTGCTGCTCGGCGTCACCGGCTCCGGCAAGACGTTCACCATGGCAAACGTCATCGCCAACGTGAACAAGCCGACGCTTGTTTTGGCACACAATAAAACGCTTGCCGCGCAACTTTGTTCGGAGTTTCGCGAATTCTTTCCCGAAAATGCGGTGGAGTATTTTGTCTCCTACTATGACTACTATCAGCCGGAAGCCTATATTCCGTCGACCGACACCTATATCGAAAAGGACTCCGCCATCAACGACAGCATTGACGAGCTGCGCCATTCCGCCACCTCGGCGCTGTCCGAACGGCGGGATGTCATCATCGTTGCCAGCGTGTCCTGTATCTACAGCCTCGGTGCGCCGGAGGACTATCGCAGCATGATGGAACCGCTGCGCCCCGGCATGCACATCGAGCGTGATGCACTGCTGGAGCGGCTGGTGGCGCTGCAATATGAGCGCAACGACATCCAGTTTGTGCGCAACAAGTTTCGCGTGCGTGGCGATGTGGTGGAGATCTTCCCCGCCAACCGCGAGGACACCGCGATCCGCGTGGAATTTTTCGGCGACGAGATCGACCGCATCAGCGAGATCAATCCCCTGACGGGTGAACGCAAGGCGGATCTGCAATATGTCTCCATCTATTCCGCGTCGCATTATATCGTGCCGCCGGAAAAGATGGAAAGCGCCATCGGGGAGATCGAAAAAGAGCTGGACGAGCGGGTGGAATATTTCAAAAAAGAGGGCAAGCTGCTGGAAGCAGAGCGCATTTTGCAGCGCACGCGGTATGACATCGAGATGCTGCGGGAGATCGGCTTCTGCAAGGGCATTGAAAACTATTCCCGCACCCTGACCGGCAGAGCGCCCGGCTCGACACCGTATACGCTGCTTGACTATTTCCCTGACGATTTTCTGCTGTTTGTGGATGAGTCGCACGTCACCCTGCCGCAGGTGCGCGGCATGTACGGCGGCGACTATGGGCGCAAAAAGAGTCTTGTGGATTTCGGCTTTCGTCTGCCGAGTGCCTATGATAACCGTCCGCTGAATTTTGACGAATTTTACGGGCACATTCATCAGGCGGTGTATGTGTCGGCGACGCCCGGTGAATTTGAACGGAACCACGCGACACAGACGGTGGAGCAGATCATCCGTCCCACGGGGCTGACCGATCCCGAAATTTTCGTCAAGCCCGTTGAGGGACAGATCGACGATCTCATGGAGGAGATCCGTCTGCGCACCGCAAAGGGCGAGCGCACACTGGTCACCACCCTCACCAAAAAGATGGCGGAGGATCTGACACACTTTTTGGAGGAGAGCGGGATAAAGGTGCGGTATATGCACCATGATATTGACACCATGGAGCGCATGGAGATCATCCGTGATCTGCGGCTCGGCGAATTTGACGTGCTGGTCGGCATCAACCTGCTGCGCGAGGGGCTGGACATTCCCGAGG
>URNF01000137.1 GCA_900549155.1 uncultured Oscillospiraceae bacterium
ATGTTTCGTAAATTTCCTTTTTGTTGCGACCGACATGCTCTACAATGTAATCCAGGTGCTTTTCAAGTGCTGCGATGATTTGCTTTTTTAACTGCTCGTCACGGCAGATGTCGTAATAATAAAGGAATCCCAACAGCACATATTTTCTGCCCCACATATCCCACCCGTTAAACTCATTTGCGATACTGTAGGTTGAAAACCGTCCGTGTTCGTCCTGTGTCCGGAGCATTTCTTTTGCTGCATCAGTTAAAAGAGTATACAGTTGTTCGTTTTTGGTATAGCTGTACGTAACGGATGCACCGCGCATCATCTTGCCGAAGTACTCGCATCTCCACCCGTTGTCACAGTCATCGCTCGCACTTTTGAATTGCTGCACAAGCAGATGCCAGTCCTCACGGTTCAAAAGCTGTTTGGCTTCAACAAACCTTGCGTAACGGTCGGTGATTCCCCTGAAATCAGTCATAACGTCACCCCTCATCTTTTTGTTGATTATAACGCAGATTTGCTGTATAATAATTGTACAAATAAATGGAACTATTGTAATATAATTGCAAAGGATGAGAGAATTGTATTATCCGAGCTCGTTATCCAGACATACCAAATACCGTTGGAGTTACAAGGATGCCATTCCGAAAAAGGATACATCTATAAAGGCGTATTTGCAGCGAATAGATAAGATGTTGCCCCTGCATATACATGATTTCTATGAGCTGAATATAATTTTCAGCGGTGACGGACGGCATTATATAGGCAATCGTAATGTTCCCACCCAAAAAGGGGATGTATTTATCATTCCGCCCGATATTTCACACGGTTACTTTACCGACGGCTCGCTTGACATACTGCATGTATTGCTCAGTAATACATTTATGCACCGCTATTCATTGGAGCTGCGGAGACTCTCCGGCTACAGAATGCTGTTTGAAATTGAGCCGGTCTTGCGGTGCAGCGTGGATGCGAAGTTCTATTTGGCTTTAAGCAAAGCAGAGGCGGGCGATATCCTACGCCTGACCGATGAAATCTTGGCTGAGAATAAAAGGTCCGATTCAGACGCGGGTGTTTTACAGGAGTTTTCTGTTTTGCAACTTTTAGGTCGTTTGTGCGAACACATGTCCGCATCGTCCATAAACGGCGTCGGAAATACAATGGGGCTAAAGGCCGTATCGGTTATAAAATCCATTGAATTCATTGAGAACCATTTTGCCGATAAGACGGATTTTCATGCAATCGCCGCTGATTGCGGTATGTCTTACAGTACTTATTTAAGAAGCTTTAAGCAGCTCACCGGCATAACGCCGTCGCGTCATTTGTGTGAGTACCGGATTAAGCATTCCATGGAATTATTGTTGTTCACGGATCATACTGTGCTGGACATTGCGCTCAGCAGCGGTTTTTATGACAGTGCACACTTTGTACGTGAATTCAGAGCGGCGGTTGGCATGTCGCCATCGGAATACAGAAAACATAACCGCGTTAAAGCGTGATCTGCGCTATGTTTTTGAACCGGACCGTACAAAGGAGGCGCGGGAAAGAAAAAAAGCGACGATCTTCTGTCGAAAATCGTCGCTTTATTTTGGTGCGAGGAAAGGGACTTGAACCCTCACGTCAAAGACACACGCACCTCAAACGTGCCTGTCTGCCTATTCCAGCATCCTCGCATATCTCTTGGGACTGTGTCATTATAGCACTCTGCTTCCGTGTTGTCAATCATTTTTTGGAAATTCTGCTTTTAATTGTGCTTTGCGTGTGTTACAATACTATCATCGTATGATATGAAGGAGAAATGTGTGTGCGTTTATTGGTTATTGACGGCAACAGCATTGCCAACCGCGCTTTTTACGGCATCCGTCTTTTGTCCACAAAGGACGGGCGGTTCACCAATGCCATTGTCGGGTTTTTGAACATTCTGCAAAAGCTGCGGGAGCTGAGCGAGGCGGATCATGTCGCCGTCGCTTTCGATGTGCACGCGCCGACCTTCCGCCATCAGTTGTATGCGGAATATAAGGCGGGCAGAAAGCCGATGCCCGAGGAACTGCGGCAGCAGATGCCGGTGCTCAAGGACGTTCTGCGCTATATGGGCTATACGCTGGTCGAAAAGGCGGGCTATGAGGCGGACGACATTTTGGGGACGCTGTCCCGTGCCGCTGTGCAGCAGGGGGGCGTTTGCTTTTTGGCAACCGGCGACCGCGACGCTTTGCAGCTGGTGGACGAAAATGTGACGGTGCTGCTGGCGGCGACCAAGGGCGGTCAGCCGGACACCACCGCCTATACTCCGGAAAAAATCATGGAAAAATACGGGATGCCGCCGCGGCGTCTTATCGATCTCAAAGCGCTGATGGGGGACGCCAGTGACAATATCCCCGGTGTCGCCGGTGTCGGCGAAAAAACGGCGCTGGAGCTTTTGCATCGGTTTTCATCGCTGGACGAGCTGTATGGTGCGCTGGATACCGCCGATCTGCGTCCCGCGCTGCGGCAAAAGCTGGAAAACGGCAAAGAGTCGGCATATGAAAGCTATACCCTCGGCACGATCTGTCTCACCGCACCGATCGAAACCGATATGGCACGGTATGCGATCGCACCGATGGATCGCGGCGCACTGACGACGCTTTTGACCGACCTCGAGCTTTTCAAATGGATCGAGCGGCTGGGGCTTAACGGCACACAGCTCGGCTTTGAGGACATAGAGGAAACGCCGCTGCCGGAAGTGACGGCGGTGGACGCCGCGCCGCTTTTGGACGCGGCACGAAAGGAAAGAAAGCTGGATCTTCTCTTTTGCGCACCCGACTCGGTGTTTGTGGCAAAGGACGGACAGGTGGCACAGACGACCCTTTCGGATGACATTGCGGCGCTTTTGTGCGATCCTGCTATCGTGAAACGGACACACAATGTAAAACCGCTGTATGCCGTGCTGCTGAAGGACGGCAAAAGACCTGTGGGCTTTGAGATGGACACCATGCTGGCGGCGTATCTCTTGGATCCGTTGGCGTCGGGATATGCGCTGCCGCGCATCGCGCAACAATACGGCGGTGTGCACACGGCTGTTGCCGCTGACACGCCCATGCTGCAGCAGACGGCGTTTTTCTCCGCAACGGCGGATGCGCTGGAAAAGGCGGTCACTGAAGCGGGGCAGGAGCGGCTGCTGCATGAGGTTGAGCTGCCGCTCGCTGAGGTGCTCGCATCCATGGAAAACGACGGCTTTTTGGTGGATGCGGCGCGCATTGCCGCCTATGGCGAGGAGCTGCAGGAGCGGATACAGTCTTTGGAAAGTGCCATCTATGAAGCGGTGGGATATGCTTTCAATCTCAATTCCCCGAAACAGCTCGGACACGCCCTGTTTGAGGATCTCGGTCTTCCCGCAAAAAAGAAAACGAAAAGCGGCTATTCCACCAATGCCGAGGTGCTGGAAGAATTGCGCGCTGTACATCCCGTTGTCGACATGCTTTTGGAATATCGCACGCTTTCCAAGCTAAAAAGCACCTATTGCGACGGACTGCTCAAGGTCATCGGCGAGGACGGGCGCATCCATTCCTCGTTCAATCAGACCGAAACGCGCACGGGCAGAATTTCTTCCACCGAGCCGAATTTGCAGAATATTCCCGTGCGGCAGGCGGTGGGACGGGAGCTGCGGCGGTTCTTTCTTGCAAAAGACGGCTGCCTTTTGTGCGACGCGGACTATTCGCAGATCGAACTGCGGGTGCTGGCGGCGATGGCGGGCGATCCCACCATGTCGGAAGCGTTCAACACCGGCGTGGACATCCACCGTTTGACGGCGTCGCAGGTGTTCGGTATTCCCGAGGAAATGGTGACGCCGCTCATGCGCTCCCGTGCAAAAGCGGTCAATTTCGGCATTGTCTACGGCATCGGTGCCCACTCACTTTCCAAGGACATCGGCGTGACATATAAAGAAGCCAAAGACTATATCGACGGCTATTTCCATCATTTCGGCGCTGTTGCCGGATTTATGGACGGACTCATCGACAACGCAAAGAAAAAGGGGTATGCCGAAACGCTTCTCGGCAGACGGCGACCGCTCCCCGAGCTGCGTTCGGGCAATGCGATCACCCGCTCGTTCGGCGAACGTGTCGCGCGCAATATGCCGATCCAGGGAACGGCGGCGGACATCATCAAGATCGCCATGGTACACGTATATGCGCGCCTGCGCGACGAAGGACTGGCGGCGCGGCTGATATTGCAGGTGCACGACGAGCTGATCGTGGAAGCGCCCGAGGCGGAAGCGGAGCATGCTGCCGCCATCCTGCGCGAGGAAATGGAAAACGCCGTCACGCTTTCGGTGAAGCTCTCGGCGGACGTGCACATCGGCAAAACCTGGTATGACGCAAAAGGATAAAAGAAAGATCGGCTGTTTCCGTTTGGAAACAGCCGATCTTTTGTTTTCGAAGGACAACCACTGGCTCTGCCAGTGGGAAAAAAGCTTTAGCTATGGACAGAATAAAAACTCCTTGATATATTTGAAGTTGAGG
>URNF01000138.1 GCA_900549155.1 uncultured Oscillospiraceae bacterium
TGTCCATAGCTAAAGCTTTTTGCCCACTGGCAGAGCCAGTGGTTGTCCTTCGAAAGCAGTCCCCGAACGACAGTTTTCGCTGTCGCTCGGGGACGGTTTCAGTTCTCTATGTATTCTTCTTTTCCGATCTTGAACAGCTTTCGCAGGATACCGCCGAAAAAGCGCGGACTCTTGACAACGACAATGCGCATACACCCATCTCCATCAGCATTTATTGCAGGAGCAGCCCGCCACGATCAGAGCCACCGCCACCAGCACCAGCACAAATTTTGTCGGCAGGATCGTCGCTGTCAACAGTCCTGTGCCGAATGCGGCACAGACAGCGCCGGTACACGATCGCTTTTTCACCGCTGTCGCCTCCGTTTCGTCGCTCATGGTTGCTCCCTGTACTAACAGGATATGCAAGAGCGCCGAAAGGGTGTCAATCCTTTGAAAAAATCATGAGAAGCGTTCCCTCGGTAAATGACACCGTCGCCGTTTTGTCGGCAAGCGCGTTGCTGACGCACAGCGGATCGTCCGACAAAAGCGTGTAGTTCGAAAGCGGATAGGAAAGCCCGCGCAGGCACAACCCGGAAACTGCGGGCGTCATGGCGAAAAAGGAGATCTTCCGATCGCCCGCATCCGCAAGCGGATAACTCCCGGGCGTCAGAACGGTAATCTCATTTTTCTCGTCGGCAAGCACGACACGGCAGCCTTTTTCGGTCATTTGCCGCGCCGAAAGCAGGTTGGCGACCGTGTGATCGAACCGCCCGCCGAGACAGCCGAGCAACAAAAAATCGCGAAACCCGCGGTCAAAAGCAATGTCCATCGCCGCGCGGGTGTCGGTTTCATCCTTGCGCACGGGGAGATGCACAAACTCCCCCGTCGGCGCAGGCGCGGAATCGCAGTCGGAAACGGTCAGCGTCGGTGCGACGCCCAAGGCCGCCGCCAGCCGCACCCCGCCGTCGGCAACGATACACACATCCTCTGCACGCAAAAGCGGACGCAGAGCGTCCGCTTTATCAAACGGTGCAGCACCGAGGATCACACACCGTTTCATGTCTCCCATTCCTTTCGTCCTTTCAGCTGCTCATACAGTGCCGTGTAGCTTGCATACCGCGAGGGTGCGATCACTCCCGCATCCACGGCGGCACGCACCGCACATCCCGGCTCACGCGTGTGCGTGCAGGTGGCGAAGCGGCATTTTCCGAAATACTGCGCAAATTCGCGGAAACAGAAAAAAAGATTGTCGCAGGTCAATTCCTCACCGACCATATCCATGTTGAGCGAGGAAAAGCCGGGCGTGTCCACCATATAGCCGTCGCCGATGCGAAACAGCGTCGCACAGCGGGTGGTGTGTCTGCCGCGACCGAGATGCTTGCTGATCTCGCCCGTCTGCAGCGCCAAGGACGGCTCCAGCGCGTTGAGAATGCTCGATTTGCCGACACCGGAGTTACCCGTGAACGCCACGACCTTGCCGCGCAGAATGTCCCGCAGGGGCAAAAGCGTTTCCGGCTGCTTTGCACAGACGGAAAGCGCCGTGAAGCCCGCCGCGCGATACAGGGCGACAAGGTCGTCCCCTGCCGCAAGATCGGTCTTGTTGATGACTAAGATCGGCTCGATGTCCCTGCTTTCGGCAACGGCAATGAGGTTATCGAGCACCTGCAGATTCGGCGCAGGATCGGCGACCGCGACCACCATCACCAACAAATCCACATTGGCGACCGGCGGACGCACCAAAACGTTTTTGCGCGGCAGCACCGTCTCTACCGTTCCCGTGCCGTCCGCACCGACCGTGATCTCCACGCGGTCACCGGCGACGGGCGATATGCCCTGTTGCCGCAGGATGCCGCGCGCTTTGCAGGTATATACCGTATCGGCGACCTCTACATAGTAGAAGCCGCCGATGCATTTCATGAGTATCCCGTTTTGTCTTTCGGTCATAAGGTCAATTCCTCAGTGGATCGTGGGGATCGTGGAAGGGGCGGTGGTGGTGGGAGCGGACGGCTCCTCAAACACCGGCGTCATTTCCATCTGCGCATATCCCTGATCACCGTACACCGTATAGTTGGTGTACACCGTATACTGGTTCGATCCGGCAACGGCGATCTTCACCGTCACATCGTATTTTGCCTTCTTTTCCGCCACCGTGAAAGTGACCGAGCCCTTTTTGTCCGGCAGGATGTTTTTCAGCCCGTTGGAGATAGACGTGTTCAGCGAACCGTCCACATACACCTGCAGGTCCACGGTCGTCGAGGTCTGCGGCAGCGGCAGCGTGATGTTGACATTCTGGAAGCCGGAGCTGACCGTCAGTGTGATGGTTTCGGTCGGCTTCAGCTTTGTGCCGACGCCCGGCTCAACGCCGATAACGGTGTCCGCCACGGCGGAATTGTTGATATACACGGTTTTGATGTTGCCCTCCGAGAAGCCGGACGCTTTCAGCTTGGCGATCGCATCCTTGAGCGACGCATTCTGGATGTTCGGAATGGCGATCGGGTCGGGCTCTTCCTTGCCGGTGCTGACAAACATCTGCACCGTGCTGCCGCTGGGCACCTTGTTCGGATAGGCGGGAACGGTCTTGATGACCGTGTCGGCGTCAAATTCGTCGCTCGACTCCAGCACCTGCTCCACCACGAAGTCCGCCTGCTCCAGTCGGGCACGCACAATGTCCTTGTTCTCGCCCGCCTTGACCTCGGGCACCTCGGTCACCTTTTCGCCGGAGCTGATCCACAGGGTGAGCTTGCCGCCGAGCTTGATCTTCGAGCCTGCCTCGGGGTCCTGCTTGAACACATAGCCCTCGCCGTAGTCCTCGTTGTTGGCATATTCAAAGCTCAGATCATAGGTGCGCAAAAATTCGGGATCGTTGGCAAGCTCGGTGGCATAGTTCTTGCCGACATAGTTATCCACTTCGATAGTGTTCTTGGCATCACCGCCGCCGAGCACCTTATTGTACAGTGCGATACCGCCGAAGATCAGCGCGACCAGCACGATCGCCCCCGCCACGGCAGCAAGGATCGGCAGAACGGGCGCGCCGGACTTTTCGTCCTCTTCCTCGTCGTCTTCCTCTTCTTCCTCGCCCTTTATCTTAGCGATGGCATCCACATAGCGGGTGGGCTCTTCGGTGAAATACTGATATTCAAAATGAATGCTCGGGTTTTTCTTGAACTCGTCAATGTCGCTGAGCATTTCCGCCGCGGACTGATAGCGTTTTTCGGGATCCTTCTGCATCGCCTTGAGCGTGATCTCCTCCAGTCCCTCGGGGATCTCGGGGTTGATGTCGCGCGGGCGCTTTGCCTCGGACTGCAGCTGCATGATCGCCACCGACACCGCATTGTCCGCGTCAAACGGCAGCTTGCCGGTCAGCATTTCATACATCATGACGCCCACCGAATACAGATCGGCGCGCTCATCGGTGAGCTCACCCTTTGCCTGCTCGGGGCTGATATAGTGCACCGAGCCGATGGCTTTCTCACCGGCAACGGGCGGGCGCAGCTCATTGCGCGCCAGGCGCGCAATACCGAAGTCGGTCACCTTGATGGTGCCGTCCGGCAGCAGCATGATGTTCTGCGGCTTTATGTCGCGGTGGATGATGCCCTTGTCGTGGGCATGCTGCAGCGCGCGCAGGATCTGCACGGTGAAATGCACCGCTTCCTTCCAGCGGATATCCTTCTGCTGGTCGATATACTCCTTGAGCGTGATGCCGTCGATGTACTCCATCACGATATACTGCAGGCGCTCGTCAAAGCTGACGTCATACACGCGCACAATATTCGGATGGGACAAAATGGCGATCGCCTTCGATTCGTTTTTGAAACGACGCGTAAATTCCTCGTTGTGCAGGTACTCGTCCTTCAGGATCTTCACCGCCACCGTGCGGTCGTCGATCGTGTCATATGCCTTATAGACATAGGACATGCCGCCGACACCGATGAGCTTGTGGATCTCATAGCGTCCTCCCAGCTTCTTCCCGAGGTATTTATCCATCAAAAGTCACACCTTCCTGCCCGAGGGCAAATGAAATTAAGCAATGATAACCGCTGTGATATTATCTTCTCCGCCTGCGCGGTTGGCAGCGTCAACCAATGTGTCCGCCAGCATTTCCGGCGGGGTCTTTGCGACCGTTTCGGCAATGTCGCCGTCCGACAGCATATTGGTGAGACCGTCGGTACAGACAAGCAGCCTGTCGCCCTCTTCCAGCGAGAACCCGGAAAAATCACATTGCACCGCCGCCTCAACGCCGACCGCGCGGGTGATGAAATGCTTGCGCGGATGGTTGCGCGCTTCGGCAGCAGTGATCTGACCCTTTTCGATCATCTCCTGCACCACCGAGTGATCCACCGTGATCTGCTCCGAGCTGCCGTCGTGAAAACGATACAGGCGGCTGTCGCCGACATGCGCTATATACGCGGTTGAGCCGTCAATCACGCAG
>URNF01000139.1 GCA_900549155.1 uncultured Oscillospiraceae bacterium
GGCTCGGGCCGTGTCCCGCCGCCGAGGTGGTGAGCACCTCGACGATCTCGCCGATCTTCACCTTATAGTCCAGCGGCACGATCCTGCCGTCCACCTTTGCGCCCACCATGCGGTTGCCGACGGCGGAATGGATGGCATAGGCAAAGTCGATCACGGTCGCGCCCGCAGGCAGAGCGATAACGTCGCCCTTGGGAGTGAACACATACACTTCCTCGCCCGACAGATCGCTTTTGATGCTGCGCACGATGTCCTCGGCGTCGTCCACATCCTTCTGATTTTCAATGAACTGCCGCATCCACGCGAGCTTTTCGTCCAGCTTATCCTGCTTTTGCAGCCCCAATTTATACTTCCAGTGCGCCGCAACACCGTATTCCGCCGTGTAGTGCATCTCCCAGGTGCGGATCTGCACCTCAAAGGGGATCTTCTCCTTGCTGATCACAGTGGTGTGCAGCGACTGATACATATTCGGCTTGGGGGTGGAGATATAGTCCTTGAAGCGGTTGGGCAGCGGGCGGAACATATCGTGCACGATGCCCAGCACGTTATAGCAATCGTTGACATTGTCCACGATCACGCGCACCGCATAGATATCATAAATTTCTTCAAGCGTTTTTCCCTGCATATACATTTTGCGGTAGATGCCGGGGATGCTCTTGATCCTGCCCGAAAGATTGCAGGAGATGCCGTATTCCTTCAGATGATCGCCGAGGCGCTTTTGGATGTCCTGCAAAAAGGCGTTGCGCTCGTCTTTGCGCAGCGACAGCGCCTCCTCGATCTCGTGATAGGCGACAGGGTCGAGAATGCGTAGCGAGAGATCCTCAAGTTCCTCTTTTGCGGCGCGGATACCGAGACGGTGCGCCAGCGGCGCATAGATGTCCATGGTCTCCTTCGCCTTGTCCCGCCGCTTTTGCTCGTTCCAACCGTCGCTCGTGCGCATATTGTGCAGGCGATCCGCCAGCTTGATGATCATGACGCGGATGTCCTGCGACATGGCAAGCAGCATCTTGCGGACATTCTCCGCCTGCTGCTCCTCCTTGGTGGAGAAGCTCATCTTCGTGATCTTCGTGACGCCGTCCACGAGGTTGGCGACCGTGTCGCCGAAGTTCTTGCGGATGTCCGCAAGCTCCACGCCGGTATCCTCCACCACATCGTGCAAAAGCGCTGCGGCAATCGTCTCGCTGTCCATGCCCATTTCCACCAATATGGCGGCAACCGACAGCGGATGGCAGATATATTCCTCGCCCGAAGCGCGGCGCTGTCCCTCATGGGCGGCAATCGCCGTCGCCATCGCGCGATCGATGAGATCCAGATCATAGGAGCGCTCACTCTGCATGATCATGGTTTTCAGGTAGCTGACAGCAGCTTCCCTGGTGCGGGGAATTTCCATCGTGTGTGTTTCCTTTCCCTTGAAATTATTGCAGATACTGCCACAGCGGCGTTGCGGCAAGATCGCTCTTTCCCGCAGTCGGCAGCAATGTGATATGCAGTTCATTCCCTGTGTCCTTGACGGCGACAAGCCCCGCTTCCCGCCACACCTCCAGCGCCAAACGCACGGAAAGCGGCGAAAGCGCCCTGTCGCCGACGCTGTACCACAGCGCATCAAGCGATCCGACAAAGCCGCCGCGCTGCACCAAAAAGCGATACAGTCTGCCCATCGTCGCCCGATCGGGCAGCACCGCTTTCTGCTCCCGCCGCAAAACGGCGTCGAAATCCTGCGCCGCCGTCAAAAACGGCGCGGCATCCACATCGGCAAAGCGCATGTCCCGCAGCAAAACGGTCGGCGAGACAACGCCCTTATACACATTTTTCTCCAGCGTCACCGCCAGGTCGCACACCGTGCCGCAAGCGACGGGAAACGCCGCCTGCTCGGTGTGAAATTTGAGAACGGCGATCTTCGTGCCGTTTTTCGAAAAGGTCAGGCGCAGGTGCTTGCCGCCGCCGATGGGCGTGATGTTGTCCAGCCGCATCCCGAAAAGCCCGAACACCGGCACGGGATTGCCCGCGCCGAACGGCTCGAGTGCCGCCAAAAGCGCCAGCTTTTCCACGTCGATCTCGGACGGGCGCAGCTTGAAATCAAGACGCAGCTCCGGCGTCGGCATCTGCGGAAAATGCTCTGCGGCATAGGCGTTGATTGCGCGGCGGAAATCGTCAATCTCATCCGTTTTCAGCGAAAGTCCCGCCGCCAGCGCATGTCCGCCGAATGTCAGGAGATGTTCGCTGCACGCCGCCAACGCGTCAAAAAGCGAGAAGCCCTCAAGGCTTCTGCCCGATCCGTGCGCAACATCGCCGTCCGCAGACAGCACGATGCAGGGCTTGCCGAACCGTTCGGTGAGTCTTGCTGCCAGAATACCGATGACCCCGGTCGCCCAGTTTTCGCCGACGATGACCGGCACGCGGTCAGCGGCGAGTGCGGGATCCGCCTGCAGGCGTTTGTCGATCTCGGCAAGGATCTGCAGCTCCGTCTCCTGCCGCTTGGTATTCAGCGTATGCACCGTCTCCGCCAATATGTCGGCTTTTTCCTTGTCGGTCTCCAAAAGCAGTGCAGCGGAGATCTGCGGATCGTCCATTCTGCCTGCGGCGTTGAGACGCGGCGCAAGCGAAAACACCACTCTTGTGGCGGTCAGCTCCTTGTCCTCCATGCCCGCAAGCCGGCAAAGCGCCCGCAGTCCGGGGCGGCGCAGATGGTTGAGGACTTCCAGTCCCCGCCGCACCAGCGTGCGTCCCGCGCCGACAAGCGGCATCACGTCGGCAAGCATACCCAGCGCCAGCAGATCGCCATAGCGCTCCATGATGATGTCCGCGTCTCCCTCCAGCGCACAGCAAAGGAGATAGGCGATGCCGACACCCGCATAGCCGGTGCAGCCGCTCGGGCAGTCCGCACGGTGCGGATCGACGACGGCGACCGCCTGCGGCAGCGTTTCCTGCGGCTTGTGGTGATCGGTCACGATCACATCCATACCCGCCGCATTCGCCTGCGCCACCTCCTCGACGGCGGTGATGCCGTTGTCGACAGTGATGAGCAGTGATACGCCGTCGGCGGCAAATGCGTCGATCGCCGCAGTATGTAAGCCATAACCGTCCCCCGCGCGGGTCGGCAGGCGGTATGTCACATTAGCGCCGCGGCTTTTGAGGTATTCATATAAAAGGGCGGTCGCGGTGACGCCGTCGACGTCATAGTCGCCGTAGATCATCACCGATTCGCCGGTGTCGATCGCCCGCTCGATACGTTCGACGGCAAGATCCATGTCGACAAGCGAAAAGGGATCGTCCTCCTCGCCGCCCACCAAAAAGGAAAGCGCCTCGTCGGCGGTGGTGATGCCGCGCGTCGTCAAAAGCAGCGCCAAAAACGGCTGAATTTCACATTCCTCCGCCAGCGCACAAGCCGCATCCCGCTGCAGCTCCGGCAGCAGCCATCTGCGCATCGCCATCGACCCCACTCCTCTCCTGTATATATACCGTATAGTATAGCATTTTTCTGCCGAATATTCAACAAAAAAATAGAACCGTGCCGCAAACACGTTGCGGCACGGTTCAAAAACATGCAGGTCAGTTGCGTTTCACGGCGAGGGTGACCGTTTCGCCGTTGATATCCCATTCCTTCACAAAGCCGTCGGTCGCGTTCAGCACCACACCGTCCGCCAGCACGTCACCGCAAAGGGTGTCGCGGTTGCGGGAAGCGATGTCGCACAGCTTTTCGTTGCCGCTGACATAGACGGTGATGTGATCGGTGACCTCAAAGCCCGCTTCCTTGCGCATGGTCTGGATCTTGCTGATGATCTCGCGCATGAAGCCTTCCTCGATGAGTTCCGGCGTCAGCTTGGTGTCGAGCACCACCGTCACCGCCTTTTCGCTCAGGGCGAAGAAGCCCTCGGTCTGCGCCGTGTCGATGAGCAGGTCTTCCTCGGTGAGCTTCACCTCACCGGACGGCAGGGACAGCGTCAGAACGCCCGTGTCCTCAAGCTCCTTGTGCGCGGCGTTGCCGTCGATCGCGGCAAGGGCTGCGCGGATCTCGCCGAGCTGCTTGCCGTATTTCGGACCGACGGTCTTGAGCTGCGGCTTGAATGTATAGGACGTAAATGCGGCGGCATCGTCCACAAACTTCACCGTCTTGACGTTCAGCTCTTCCTCGATGATCTGCTGATACAGCGAGGACAGCGGATGCTCCGCCTTGACATACAGGCAGGAGAGCGGCTGACGGTTCTTGCGGTTGGCGCCGTTGCGGGCGGCACGG
>URNF01000140.1 GCA_900549155.1 uncultured Oscillospiraceae bacterium
CCCATTGCGGCATCACCGAAAGGGTCGTCGCCGCATGGACGGTGACGGTGAAGGTGAGCGCGTCGCCCGGCGGCAGCTGACGGGTGTAATAGGTCTCATCGCCGAGCGTTATCCTGCAAAAGCCCGCTTTCGCAGTGCCTGCGGCTTCAAGCGTGACGGTGTAGGTCCCTGTCGGGAGCGCAAAGCTGCCGTCCCTTTGCGGCGTGAGCGCCGCCGTGTCGGCGACCGTAACGGTCGCGGTATAGCTTGCGGTCTGCACCGCGCGGACGTTGCTGCCCTTTGCGGCGGAAAACCACGCCCAGCTGACGCCGCAAAGCGAAACGGCACAAAGCCCCATCGCCAGTATGCACGGCAAAAGTGCGCGGTGCAGCGCGCTTTTGTCGCTCGGCTTCTCATGCCGCGGCTTGCGGAAAAGACAGTCATACAGCGTGCGGACATTGCGCGCGGTCACAAACGGGAGCAGACGAAGTCTGAGACAGCGCAGCTCCTTTCGCCAGTGGCGGTATTCTTCATCCGTATATGCCCGCCGCATTTCTGCTTTGATATAGTGCTTCTCCTTTGCATAGCCGACAAAGAAGAGGACGAGCTTTGCAGTCAGCAACAGTGCGAAGATCGCTGCCACGGCGGCGATGAGCAGCACGGTATCCTTGTCATTTGCAGTGGGCATAAACGTCTCCTTTTTTTGCAATCAAAGGGCACACACAAGCCGTCTGTGCCCTTTGATTGCCGCTCACCTGTTTCGGCAGGTGAGCGGCTGTGCAATATGGTGATTTATCTGAGAGCGTTCTCAGTAAACCTGCAGCTTACTTCTTTGCACCGTTTTCCCAAACGACCGTGCCGTCGATGGTGACCTTGGTGCCGGTGGGGCACACGCCGCCGTTGTCCTTGCTGCGCACGGAATAGTATTGGCTTTCCGTCTTGAGATCGTCCGCGTCGCCGTCCGCCTTGCACGCGGAAACATCGCAGTTTTCGAATTTCAGATCCCACTGCATGCCGGTGAAGGACTTCAGGCAGACTGCCGCTTTGTTGGGCCTTTCCGTTTCAAAGGTGCAGCCGATGAAGGTCAGCGTGCTGTCGACGCGCTGCTCCTTATAGGCGTTGACAAACTTGCCCGCGGTCGAGCGGAAGGTGCAGTTCTCAAAGAGGAAATCAACGCCTGCATAGGTCGTGATGACATAGTCGTTTTCGTTTTCAAAGGTGCAGTTTTTGAAAACGACCTTGCCGTTGCCCCAATAGCTGCCGCGACCCACGAGTTTGCAGTTCTCGAAATACAGGGAATCGGCGCGGACGATGCCCTTATAGTCGCCGGTGCCCATGTCCACGGTCATGTCCTTGAACGTGACATCCGAGCCCTCATAGCTGAAGTCCGCATTGCCCTCGCCGGGCTTGTCGGGAACAGGCTTGCCGACCTTGAACGTGGTGTTGTCAACGCCCTTGCCCTGCAGGTTGAGGGTGGTGTTCTGCGTCTGGTTTTTGTTGGTCTCATAGAGCGTATAGTCACCCTCGCTGAGAACAAAGTTCTTCGTGCCCGATGCCAGCGCTTCCTCGAGCTGCTGCTGAGAGTCGGCGGGCTTGACATACTGCACGGTGACACCCTCAGTGGCGTTGGATGCATCCAAAGTGCCCGCAAAGTCGCCGATGATGGGGTTCACATCGAATTCGGCGTCGGTCGTGTAGCCCTTATAGTTTTCGGTCTGGTCGCCGAGAACGGTGGTGTTCTTGACGGTGTTGCCCGTGACGGTGACGACGGAGCTTGCCGACGGCGTGTTTGCCATGCCGATCAGACCGCCGATGTCGCGATAGCCGCGCACGGTGCAGTTCTCCACGGAGCAGTTCAAAACGGCGGCGTTCGGCTCGGCGCTGAGATAGCCCGCGATCGCACCCGCCTTGTCGCCGTTGTCGCCGTCCTTGACGAGCGTGACGACCGTGGCGTTCTTGACCGTGCAGTTTTCGATGGTGGTGCACAGCGCATCGCCCGCGAGCGCGGCGACGTGGTTGACACCCGTGACGTCCGCACCGTCAATGGTCAGGTTCTTGATGGTGCTGCTCGTGGCATAGGCAAACAGTCCCGCCGCGAGGTCGGTCTTGACGGTCAGATTGGAGATGGTGTGTCCCTGACCGTCAAAGGTGATCTTTTCCGCCTTGATCGGCGTGAAGAGCGCGTTTTTGAGGTCGATGTCTTTGGTGAGCTTCACGGTCTTGTTCGCATACTGCGCGGCGTCGCGGTTCATGGTGAGCGCGAAATAGGAAAGCTCGCCCGCACTGCCGATGAGAATGTTGCCGTCGGCATCGGTGTTCAGATAGGTGGCTTTTTCGTCATAGAGATGATCGAAAGAGTCGGTCTCGACGGTGTCCTGCGCGGCATACACGGTGATGCCGATGCCGTCGATGGTGAGATTTTGATAGTCATTGTTTGCCGTCGTCTGCATCTCGCCGCGGATGGTGAGCGCTTCGGAGGTCTTGCCGACGCCGAGGCGCTCCTCGGTCTCGGCAATGGGCGCGCCGTTCACGGTCCAGTCGATGACCTCGTTGAGCTTGGCGCTGCCGTTGATGCCGCTGATGACGAGGACATATTTCAGCGCCAGCTTGCCGTCGTTCACAACGCGCAGCTGCGGCAGCTCATAGCGGCAGCCGGGTTCCCACAGGATGTTCGTGGTGCGGCCGTCCGCCGTTCTGAAGTTCAGCGTTTTGCCCTCGGCATCGTCCCACGCGGTGGGGTTGCCGTCAGCGTCCCATGCGGTCGCATATTGAAGCCCTACCTTCAAGGTGCCGGAAACGATCTTGTTCACTGCGGTCGACGCGGTGTCGGTAAACCACGCATAGGTGCTGCCGATGAGCATGGCAATGCACAAAATCATTGCCAGTGCACTTGACAGCAGGGCTCTTTTGGTTTTCTTACGGTTCATTTGCTTTCCTCCTCGTATATTACAGCAATAAAATTACTATATGTAAACATGGGGCCGCCCATGACTACACCGATTTATCGGTATTCTGCGCCTTGATCTTTTGATATTGTGCCTCGTCCATCGCCAGCAGCGTGCGCACCAGCTGTTCGTTTTCGATGTGCTGCTGCTTTTCTCGCGTGCGGGCGCGGCGATGCTTTGCCTGCTGCCGCGCGTGCAAACGGAACAAAAAGAGTCCGAGGATGAGCAGAGCGAGCAGCGAAAGCGCCGCGAACCACCAAGCATTCATGAGCAGCTCTCCTGTCTCTTTTTTTGGCACATGGCGATCAACATGTTCATTTCGTCGCGGGTGAGCAGGCGTTCGTCCGCGTCGCTGCACAGCTGCACATAACACGACCAGCAAAGCTGACCGCAGCCGACGACATAGCAGGTGCGTTCGTTTATGGGGGTGGAAAAGGGGATGCCGGTGTCCCGTCCGCAGCAAACGCACTGCTCCGTCCCATGCGGGAGCGTCATGCCGATCGTTTTCTCCGTGTCGTTCACGGCGTGCCCTCCTTTGCTTTTCGATGTTATGTTGCGAGCTTTTCCTGCTTCACATAGCTGCGCACAACGCTGAAAATCAGCGCAAAGCTGCGCTCGGCTGCTTCCTCATTGCTGCCGTGCGGATCATCGAGCTGCTTCATCGCTTCGCCGAGCAGCGTGTCCAGAATGTGGTGCAGCACCGTGCGCACATCTGCATTTTCGGGGAATGCCGTCTGCATTTTTTCGATCAGCACCGCATAGCGCTGCATATGCGCGGCATAGGCATAGCGCTGAAAGGAAGAGGAATAATAATACCGTACATAGAATATGAGATGGCGGGGGCGGGACATGACAAAGTCCCAGCATTTGTTGAAAAGCACCCGACAGCGCATCTCATAGTCGATGCTTTCATAGTGCAAAACGGGAAAGTTTTGCAAAATGGCATGCAGAAATTCCTTGTCGGCTTCCTCAAATGCCGCGAGGATCAGATCCTCCTTGCTGTCAAAAAAACGATAGATATACGCCACGTTGACACCGCTTTCGGTACAGATCCGATTGGTGGCGGTGTTTTCGAGACCGTATTTGGCGATGACATTGACGGTGGCTTCCAGCAGCCTTTCGCGGCGATCTTCGGGTGACAAACGGTTTTCACTCCTCAAAAATAAATATTTGCTACAAAAAACGGGAAAAATAAAGCGTTCTGCGGACAGACTGTGACAGGGCTTTTCCGCTTCGCGGAGTTCGCCACTCTGTTGCAGCAGCATCAAAAAACGCATCGGCAAGGCT
>URNF01000141.1 GCA_900549155.1 uncultured Oscillospiraceae bacterium
GACGCCGTGCTCCCGCCACAGCGGCAGGAGAATTTCACAGTCCGACCCGCTCTTGAACGTGTATTTTTCGGCAAGCGCTGCTTTGAGCTTTTCAAAGCCATAGATCTCGCCGTTGCAGACGACATAGCTGCCGTCCAAACAAAACGGCTGCATCCCCTCGGGCGTCAGCCCCATGATGGCAAGGCGGTGAAAACCGAGAAGCCCCTTGCCGGTGTCGACAATGCGGCTGTCGTCCGGGCCGCGCGACACCGTCTCCGAAAATCCTTTTTTGAACAATTCCAGCGGCGCGCCGCTGCCACAGTACCCAATGATTGCACACATACCTATTTCTCCTCTGCATTATAGAATATAAACACAGCAAGCCGCAGGAAATTTTTCCTGCGGCATAGGGCAAGTGCTGTGACTCGCGGTACCACCTATCTTTTGTCTCTTTCGGCTTCCTTTTTGAAAGCCTGCCGCGCTAACGGGCGGCGTCCGGCGCACCTACTCGAATTTCTTTCGGCTTGCAGCTTGTCGGGGGTTCTTCACGCGGGGATGCATGCATGGCTCTCACCGTCCCATGCGCGCTGTCTGCACCGTTTCCGCGCTACTTTTCCCGACTCGGTCGCTTTTTTCTTTACTCTACATCCTGCAGGGCGTCATAGCCTTCCTCGCCCGTGCGCACCTTCACGACGTTCTCCACGTCATACACAAAGATCTTGCCGTCGCCGATGTGTCCGGTATACAGCACCTTTTTCGCCGTGTCGATGACACTGCGCACCGGCACCTTGCTGACGACGATATCCACCTGCACCTTCGGCAGGAGATTGGTTTCGACCGGCACACCGCGATAGTATTCCGGTCTGCCGCTCTGCATGCCGCAGCCCAGCACGTGGGACACGGTCATGCCGGTGATGCCGAGCGCGCTCATGGCACGTTTCAACGTCTCAAAGCGGCTTTCCTTGCAGATGATCTCGATTTTCGTGAACTTCGGCCTTGTGCCGTCATAGGTCGGAATTTTTGTCACGGGGATCGCTTCTGCCGCAGGCACATCACCGCTCACCGCTATGGGTGCATCCGCGCCGTCCACGGTGTCCGGCTGCATCGCAAAGCCCGCATATGCCGTCGGCAGTCCGTGCTCGGATGCGTCAAGCCCCTCGATCTCCTCGGCAGCGGAAACCCGCAGCCCGATGGTCTTTTTGATGATGACAAACACCAGCGTGATCACCACGGCGACATATGTCGCAACGCTCACAACGCCCAGCGCCTGTACACCGAGGAAGTGCAGCCCGCCGCCGTAAAAAAGTCCTTTTTCCGTCGTGACACCGGTGGCAAACAGACCGGTCAGGATCGTGCCGAGCGCACCGCACACACCGTGTACGGAGATCGCGCCGACAGGATCGTCGATCCTCGCGACCTTGTCGAAAAATTCCACCGCCAGCACGATCACGATGCCGAACACGACACCCATGATCGCCGCGCCCAGCGGACTGACCGCGTCGCAGCCTGCGGTGATGCCGACCAGTCCCGCCAGCGCCGCGTTATAGGTCATGGAAACATCCGGCTTTTTATACCGCAGCCAGGTGAAAATGAGCGTCGTGCAGCAGGCGACCGCTGCCGCAAGGTTGGTGTTGAAGAAAATGCGTCCCGCGCTTTCCATCAGTGCGTCGGAGTCCATGCCGACAGTGGACGCGCCGTTGAAGCCGAACCAGCAGAACCACAAAATGAACACGCCGAGCGCGGCAAAGGTGAGGTTGTGCCCCAGTATGGCGCGCGGCTTGCCTGCCTTATCGTATTTGCCGATGCGCGCGCCGAGCATTTTTGCGCCGATCAGTGCGCAGATGCCGCCCACCATATGTACCGCCGTCGAACCGGCGAAATCGTGAAAGCCGAGTGCGGAGAGCCAGCCGCCGCCCCATATCCAGTGACCGGAGATGGGATAGATAATGAGCGAAATGGCGGCGGAATAGATACAGTAGGCGCTGAATTTCGTGCGCTCCGCCATGGCGCCGGAAACGATGGTCGCCGAGGTGGCACAGAACACCGTCTGGAAGATCGCATATGCCCACAGCGGCACGCCCGCAGGGAGAATACTGCTGTAGTCCTTCATGATCATGGGATCGATCCATCCGAACAGCGCCGTGCCGCTGCCGAACATGATACCAAATCCCACAAGCCAAAAGCACGGGGTGCCGATGCAGAAATCCATCAGGTTTTTCATCAGGATGTTGCCGGTGTTTTTCGCGCGGGTGAAGCCCGCTTCGCACATCGAAAAGCCCGCCTGCATGAAAAACACCAACGCTGCGCCGAGCAGCACCCATATCGTATTGACTGCACTGAATTTCATTTTGCTCTCCTCCTCATTTTAATAATAAATTTTTAGATGGCTGGTTATTTTACACCAAACAGCAGCGCGTCATAGGTCGGATAGGGCCAGAAGCTCTCCGCTGTGAGGGTCTCCGCCTCGTCGCAGACGACGCGCAATTCCGCCATCTTCTGCAGCACCGTGTCGCGGATCATTTCGGAAGCCTTCGTGACATCGGTGACGGTCTTTAATTTCATCACCGCACCGTGCAGCGCATCCGCCGCCGTCGCAATCTCGTCGGTCAGCTGCGACAGACGCGCGATCGTCGCCGTCTCATGCTTGCAGGCAAGCTCCGCCACCGCCGCCTTTTTCGCAAGCAGCGTGTCGGCAAGCGTGCGGGTATAGCTTTCCACCGCAGGCAGGATCTCCTTGTGCACCATGTCGAGCATGGTGAGCGCCTCGATGTTGACCGTCTTGCAATAGTTTTCAAGCGTGATCTCATAGCGCGAATGAATTTCCGCCTCAGTAAAGACCTTATGGCTCGTCAGCATGTCGACGTTCTTCTTTTCCAAAATGCAGGGCAGCGCGTCGGGCGTTGTGCGCAGGTTGAGCAGCCCTCTCTTTTCGGTCGCCTCGGTGATCCAGCCCTCGTCATAGCCGTTGCCGTTGAAGATGATGCGCTTGTGATCCTTGATGGTCTTTTTGATCATGTCATGCAGCGCTGTTTCGAAATCGTCCGCCTTTTCCAGACGGTCGGCATAAACCTTCAACGACTCCGCCACCGCCGCATTGAGCATGATGTTGGCGCAGGCGATGCTGTTGGAGGAGCCGAGCATGCGGAACTCGAACTTGTTGCCCGTGAAAGCAAAGGGCGAGGTGCGGTTGCGATCGGTGTTGTCGCGGGTAAAGCGCGGCAGAACATGCACGCCGAGCTTCATGACCGTCTTTTCGCTGCCGCTGTAGGGCGCGTCCTTTTCAATCGCATCGAGCACCGCCGTCAGCTCGTCGCCGAGGAACATGGACACCACGGCGGGCGGCGCTTCGTTTGCGCCGAGACGGTGGTCGTTGCCCGCCGTCGCGACGGACAGACGCAGCAGATCCTGATAGTCGTCGACCGCCTTGATGACCGCGCACAGGAACAGCAAAAACTGCGCATTCTCATACGGCGTGTCACCGGGGGTCAGCAGATTGACACCGGTGTCGGTCGCCATCGACCAGTTGTTGTGCTTGCCCGAGCCGTTGACGCCCGCAAACGGCTTTTCATGCAAAAGACAGACCAGCCCGTGCCGCAGCGCCACTTTTTGCATGATCTCCATGGTGAGCTGGTTGTGGTCGGTGGCAATGTTGGTGGTGGTATAGATAGGTGCCAGCTCATGCTGGGCGGGTGCCACCTCATTGTGCTCCGTTTTGGCAAGAATGCCGAGCTTCCACAGCTCCTCATTGAGGTCCGCCATATAGGCAGCGACGCGCGGCGGAATGACACCGAAATAGTGATCGTCAAGCTCCTGCCCCTTGGGCGGCTTGGCGCCGAACAGCGTCCTGCCCGTAAACATCAGATCCTTGCGCTTTTCATACATGTCCTTGTCCACAAGGAAGTATTCCTGCTCCGGGCCGACCGAGGTGCGCACGCACTTGACATCCGTGTTGCCGAACAGGCGCAGAATGCGCAGCGCCTGCTTGTTGAGCGCTTCCATGGAACGCAGAAGCGGCGTTTTCTTGTCGAGCGCCTCGCCGCCGTAGGAGCAGAACGCC
>URNF01000142.1 GCA_900549155.1 uncultured Oscillospiraceae bacterium
GGAATGCCGCTGCTATCACGGCGGCGACGGCAGAACGCGGATGAAGGAGCTGCATCTGCACCGCCGCGATTTTTTGGCGGTGGGGGTGTGCCTTGTTTATCTCGCGGCACTCATTGTGCTGAATATCTATTTGCCGCGCGCAATATAAAAAGGAGGGAGACGCCGTGCAACGGTTGCTGCTCACGCTGCGCTATGACGGCACGGCGTATCACGGCTGGCAGGTGCAGCCGAACGCAAAAACGGTGCAGGAAACGCTGCAGGACGCGATCGAAGCGCTCACAGGCGTGCGCTCCGGCGTGATCGGGTGCAGCCGCACCGACGCGGGCGTGCATGCGGCGATGTTCTGCTGCACGTTCGACACGGAAAGTAAGATCCCGACCGCCCGCATGCCGGCGGCGCTCAACAGCTTTCTGCCGGACGACATCGCCGTGTATGCCTGCTCTCCCGTTGCGGCGGATTTTCACCCGCGCTATGCCGCACGCGGCAAACGCTATACCTATACTATATGGAACAGCCCCTATCGCAACCCGTTTTGCGAGCGGTTTTCGCTGCGGCGGGTCGGCGGACTGGACGCGGATGTGCTCGACGCGGCGGCAAAGCAGTTTGTGGGAACACATGATTTTTCCGCTTTCTGCTCCGCAGACGCGGACACGACCGATGCCGTGCGCACGGTGTTTTCCGCCGCCGTGCGGCGGAAAGGCGACACGGTGCGCTTCATGGTGGAAGCCGACGGCTTTCTTTATAACATGGTGCGCATCATGGTCGGCACGCTTTTGGACATCGCGGGCGGCAAGCTGACGGCGGACACGATCCCCAAGGCGCTGGCAAGCGGTGACCGCACACTGGCGGGCGCGACCGCCCCTGCAAAGGGACTGGTTTTGGAAAAAGTTTTTTACGGAGAGGAGACGGCAGATGGCAAAGCATGACGCGCCGCCCGACGCGGCGAAAGCGCGCAAACGGCGGCGTCGACGCCGTTTTCTGTTCCGCCTGCTGCTTGTGACGGTGTTTGCCGCCGCGATCGTTTTTGCGGTCAACAACGGCGATGCGCTCTCACCGTCCAACTGGCTGCCGCGCATCGGCGCATTCTTTTCCGGCGGCGGCGAGGGATTTCCCGTCGATGTTTCGGGCAATCAGATCTATCGGATGGAAGAAACAAGCGGCGGCACGGTGCTTTTGAGCGATACCTATGTCACCGTGATCGGCAGCGGCGGCGATGAAGTGATGCGCCGCGCCCACGCCTTTTCCGATCCGCAGCTGCGCACGGCAGGGAAATACATATTGGTCGCGGAAAAGGGCGGCAAGCGGCTGCAGCTGGAGACGCGCGCAAAGACCGTGCAGACGGTGCAGACCGACTATGACATTCTGACAACGGCGCTGCACAAAAGCGGCAGCATGGCGGTGGTCACCGGTGCGCAGCAGGGGTATAACGCGGCGGTGTCGGTGTACAGCGTGAGCGGCAAGCTCATCTATCACCGCCTGTGCAGCAGCCTTGTTGCCGATGTGGCGTTTTCGCCCGACGGCAAACAGCTGGCACTCATCACGATCGGTGCGGAAAACGGCACGATGCGCTCCGGTGTGGAGATCGTGGCGGTGAACAGCACCCAAAGCGAAACGCTCTATGCCCACAGCGAAACGGATGTGCTGCTTTGCCGCGTGGCATATCTGTCGGACGGCACGGTGACGGCGGTGGGCGACACGGCGGTGTGGATGTACCGCCCGAAAAAGGATGTCTGCAACATATATCCGCTGACCGACGGCAGCCTTATCGGCTATGCGATCGGGAATGACAGCGTGATGACCGTTGTCAAGCCCTACGGCGCCAATGCGGGCGCCAGCATCGCCTATATCCGCCCGGACGCCACGGCGGCGTTCACGGCGACGGCGGAGGGCACGTTCCGCGACATCGCGGTGTCCGGTAACAGCTATGCGCTGCTGTCCGACAGCTATCTCTATAACATCGGCAGCAAGGGCATCGTCGGCAGTCGGGTGATGACGGCGGACGGCAGGCTGACGGCGACCGACGGCAGCAAAATGCTGGTGCTCGGACTCAAGACCTTGTCAAAATATACGGCGCCGAGCCGTTTGAATGAAAGTGACTAAGAGGAGGACTATTTATGGCATACTTACTGGACGGGGCGGTCATACTGTTGTTTGTGGCAGCGGTGATCGTCGGCTACAAAAAAGGGTTTCTCGGGACGGCACTCAATGTGGTTGGCTTTTTGGCAGCGCTGGTTCTGGCGTTCTTGCTGAGCGCGCCGATCGCGAACGGTGTCTATAAGGCTGTGGTGCAGCCTTCCTGCGAAAAGGCGATCGAAAGCGCCCTTGCCGAGTCGGCGGGCGATCTCACCCCTGCCGAGAGCATCGAAAAGGCGATGGACTCCATGCCGCATTTCGTACAGGGACTGATGGAGCGCAAGGGCGTGACCGCGCAGGTGCTGACAAATAAGATCGGCGACCGCGTCGGCAGCACGGCGCATGAGGTGGCGGTCAGCGTCACCGACACCGTGGCAAGACCCGTCATGACGCTTTTCGCGCGGTGCATCCTGTTTGTGGTGCTGTTCATTGTGCTGCTGATCGTGGCGGGCATTCTGGAAAAGATTCTCAGAAAGCTGTTCCGCAAAACGCTGTTCGGCGGCGTGGACGGCGTTTTGGGTGCGGTGTTCGGCGCGGTGCGCGGCGTTTTGTGGGCGCTGGTGCTGGTGACGGTGCTGCAGGCGATCGCGGGCTTCACAAAGCCCGATGCCGCTGTTTCCGAAAAGACCATCGACGAGACGCGCGTTGTGAGCGTCATTGCGGAGCACAATCCGCTGTTTTCGGCGAAAAACGCCATTTTGGAGCAGTTTCGCGTGATCTTTTAATCGTCAGACCGGAGGACAGTGAAAAATGCATATTCAATGGAAGTGGACAGTGCCGAACATCCTGTCGCTTTTGCGCATAGCCATTTTGCCGGCATTCATTATTCTGTATCTGTTCAGTCGGGAATATCACAGCGACGCGCTGCAATACACGGCGTTTGCGCTGCTGATCGTGTCGGGACTCACCGACTGTCTTGACGGATTTATCGCCCGTCATTTCAACCAGGCGTCGGAGATCGGCAAGCTGCTCGATCCCATCGCGGATAAGCTGACGCAGGTGGCGGTGCTCATTTGTCTGGCAACGCAGTACCGGGCGTTTTTGCCGCTGTTGTTCATTTGCACCACAAAGGAGCTTTTGCAGGGCGTCGGCGGACTGATCCTGCTCGGCAAGGGCGGCGTGATGCGCCCGTCGAAGTGGTACGGCAAGGTGTCGACCGCCGTGTTTTATGTGTGTGTTGCGGCGATCGTCCTGTGGAAGGATATGCCGCCGCAGCTTTTGGTGGCGCTGACGGTGCTGATCGGTTTTTTGATGCTGTTTGCGTTCATACGGTATTTACTGGTGTTTCTGTCCGCGCGCAAGGAGGAGCCTGAGGAAGCGGTGCCCGCGGAGACGAAAGGAGAAAACGGATGATCTTATGTGCCAAATGCGGAAAACGGCCGGCGGTCGTTTTCGTGACGCGCGTTGAGGGAGAAAAGACGATCAACGAGGGGTATTGTCTGTCCTGTGCAAAGGAGCTGAACATCAAACCGGTCACCGACATGCTGGATAAATTCGGCGTGGGCGACGAGGAGCTGGAGCAGATGGAGTCGCAGATGAGCGACATCATGAACGGCGACCTCGGCGACGGTGAGGGCGAGGACGGCTTCAGTCAGGGCGGCGCGCCCGCGTTCCCGTTTTTGCAAAATCTCTTTGGCGGCGCGGGGGCGCATCCGCAAAAGGCGGATGCTGCAGAGGGCGAAAAAAGGGAAAAAGAAAAGAAGGACAGTGCCAAAAAAGAGAAAAAGCGGCGTTTTCTCGGACAGTATTGCACCGACCTCACCAAAAAGGCGCGGGAAGGACTGACCGATCCCATCATCGGACGCGAGCGGGAAATTTATCGCGTGACACAGATCTTGGCGCGCCGCACGAAAAATAACCCCTGCCTCATCGGTGAGCCGGGC
>URNF01000143.1 GCA_900549155.1 uncultured Oscillospiraceae bacterium
TCGGCTCGATCGAGCCCGATCACCTCACGCCCGCCATCCTTGCCCGCCTTGCTGCGCAAAAAAAGCTGTGCCCGCAGTTTCATCTGGCACTGCAAAGCGGCTGTGACGCCACCCTAAAGCGCATGAACCGTCACTATACCACTGCGGAATATGCCGCCCTTTGTGCCGATCTGCGCGCCGCTTTCCCGCAGTGCGCCATCACAACGGATTTCATGGTGGGCTTTCCCGGTGAGACCGACGAGGAATTTGCCGCATCCCTTGCTTTTGCGGAAAAGATCGGATTTTCCCGTGTGCACATTTTTGCCTATTCCCGCCGTGCGGGAACGCCCGCCGCGAAAGCGCCCGCACAGGTGACGAACAAGGTGAAAGCGGCGCGCAGCCGACAGGCGGCGCAGGTGTGCCGCGCCCTGCAGGAGCACTATGCCGCTTCTCTCATCGGGCAAGAGGTCGAGGTGCTGCTGGAAACCAAAGCCGAAAACGGAATGGTGTTCGGCTATACGCCGCAATATGTCGGCGTCCATGTCCGCACCGACCGCCCTGCGGGCACGCTGCTGACTGTGCGCATTACCAATGAGGAAAACGGTGTGTGCACCGCAGAAGAAATTTGATCATCACAACAGAAAGCGGCTCGCGCAAATGCGCGAGCCGCTTTTGATTTTCTTTGACCAATCGGATCAATACATGCCGTCCATGCCGGCGGGAGCGGGAGCAGCAGGAGCTACCGGCTCTTTCTTGTCGGCAACGAGCGACTCGGTGGTGAGCACCATCGCCGCGACCGATGCCGCATTTTGCAGCGCGGAACGGGTGACCTTGGTCGGGTCAACGATACCGGCGGCAAACATATCGACATACTTCTCGTTTGCGAAGTCATAGCCGTAGTTGAGCTTGCCGGAGGTGCGGATCTTGTCGATGATCACGCTGCCCTCAAGGCCTGCGTTGACAGCGATCTGACGCACCGGCTCCTCGATGCCCTTGAGCACGATCTTGATACCGGTCTTTTCGTCGCCCTCATACTGATCCAGCATCGGCTCCACAGCCGCCGCCGCGTTGATGAGTGCCACGCCGCCGCCTGCGACCAGACCCTCTTCGACAGCAGCCTTCGTCGCCGCCAAAGCGTCCTCGATGCGCAGCTTCTTTTCTTTCATTTCCACTTCGGTAGCAGCGCCCGCCTTGATGACCGCAACGCCGCCCGCGAGCTTCGCCAGGCGCTCCTGCAGCTTCTCGCGGTCGAAATCGGAAGTGGTGGTTTCGATCTGATTGCGGATCTGCGCCACACGCGCCTTGATCGCTTCGGCGTCGCCCGCGCCGTCGACGATCACGGTGTTTTCCTTCTGCACCTTGACCTGACGTGCACGGCCGAGCATATCCATCGTGGTCTCTTTCAGTTCAAGACCGAGCTCCTCGGAGATGACCTGACCGCCGGTGAGGATGGCAATATCCTGCAGCATTTCCTTGCGGCGATCGCCGAAGCCCGGCGCCTTGACGGCAACACAGGTGAACGTGCCGCGCAGCTTATTCACAATGAGCGTGGACAGCGCTTCGCCCTCGATATCCTCAGCGATAATGACCAGCTTCTTGCCCGCCTGCAGGATCTGCTCCAAAAGCGGGAGAATGTCCTGAATGTTGGAGATCTTCTTGTCGGTGATGAGCAGATACGCGTCGTCAATCACGGCTTCCATCTTATCGGTGTCGGTGACCATATACGGCGTGATATAGCCGCGGTCAAACTGCATGCCCTCGACAACCTCGGTGTAGGTCTCGGCGGTCTTGGACTCCTCAACAGTGATAACGCCGTCGGCGGAAACTTTTTCCATCGCTTCCGCGATCAGCTTGCCGATGAAGGCATCGCCAGCGGAGATCGTCGCGGCGGACGCGATGTCCTCCGAGCCGCTGACCTTCTTCGAGTTGGCTTTGACCGTCTCCACGACCTTGTCGACCGCCAGCTGCATGCCGCGCTTGACGCCCATCGGGTTCGCACCGGCAGCCACGTTCTTCATGCCCTCACGAATGAGCGCCTGCGCCAGCAGCGTCGCCGTCGTCGTGCCGTCGCCGGCAACGTCGTTTGTTTTGGTGGAAACTTCCTTCACGAGCTGTGCGCCCATGTTTTCAAAGGCGTTGTCCAGCTCGATCTCTTTCGCAATGGTGACACCGTCATTGGTGATGAGCGGCGCGCCGAACTTCTTGTCCAAAACAACATTTCTGCCGCGCGGCCCCAGGGTGATCTTCACGGTGTTTGCAAGCTGATCCACGCCCGCCTGCAGGGCTTTTCTGGCTTCTTCGCCGTACAGAATTTCTTTCGACATAGCAATTCCTCCCAAACTCAGTCAACGATCGCCAGAATGTCGCTCTGGCGCACAATGGTGTATTCCTGACCGTCGAGCTTGATCTCGGTGCCGGAATACTTGCTGGTCAGCACACGGTCGCCGACCTTCACATACATGACAACGTCCTTGCCTTCCACATTGCCGCCCGGTCCGACTGCGACCACTTCGGCAACCTGCGGCTTCTCCTTGGCAGAACCGGCGAGAATGATGCCACCCTTTGTGGTCTCCTCCGCCTCTACCATTTTGATGACGACTCTGTCCGCCAACGGTTTGATAGACATATATATTCCTCCCAGTCATAATATACCGTTCTTGGCACTCTTTGTTCCCGAGTGCTAAAACCTATTGTAACCGATTTTTCAAAAAAATCAATAGGTTACAGGAAAAAAATTCCGAATTTCATATTTTTTTAACAAATCAGCCGAAGTACATATACAGCTGGCACTTGAGCATGCCGTTATACAGCTTGCGGCGGCGATCCGCCTTTCTGCCGAACAGGCGCTCAAAATCCTCGTGCGGGCTGATGACGGCATAGCTCCAGCCCTTTTGCGGCACGAACACCTTGCCCATCAGGCGGTAAAGCGCTTCCGCCGCCTGCACATCTAAAAGGCGCTCGCCATAGGGCGGGTTGCACAGCACCACGCCGCTGTCCCCGCGCGGCACAAAGTGCTTGAGGTCGGCGATCTCCGCCGTGATGCGCTTGCCGACACACGCCTTGATCGCGTTCTCGTTCGTCAGACGAACGGCGTCGGCATCAATGTCGCTGCCATAACCGTGAAAGGGGCTTTCGGGGTGCGCAAAGCTACGGGCGCGCTCCCGCTCCTCTTTCCAAAGCGTTTCGGGGATCTGCTCCCACCGCATGGCGGCAAAGCGCCGCTGGATGCCGGGGGCGATGCCCGCCGCCACCAGCGCCGATTCAATGAGCAGTGTGCCCGAACCGCAGCAGGGATCCATCACCGTCTCCGCACGGCGCACCCGCATCAGATCGGCGATCGCCGCCGCCAGCGTTTCCTTGATCGGTGCGCCGCCCGCATTCTGGCGATAGCCGCGCTTGTGCAGTCCCGCGCCGCTGGTATCAAGGAGCAGGGTCGCTTCGTCTTTCAGAATGGTGAACTGAATTTGGTGCAGGCTGCCTGTCTCCGGTAGCCAGGAAAGCCCGAAATGCGCCCCAAGGCGCGCCGCGACCGCTTTTTTGATGATCGCCTGGCAATCGGGGATGCTGTGCAGAGCGGAATTGAGCGACCACCCTTTGACGGGGAACGCGTCCGCCTTGCCGATCCACCGCTCCCACGGCAGCCCCTTCACGCCCTCGAACAGCTCCTCAAAGCTGCGCGCCGCAAAGCTGCCGAGCAGCAGCTGCACCCGCTCGGCATAGCGCGACCCGATGTTGGCGCGCGCCAGCATTTCCATGCCGCCCGAAAACAGCACCCGTCCGTTTTCCGGCGTCACCTCATCGGCGCCCATGCGGCGCAGCTCATCCGCCAAAATGCCTTCCACGCCGAAAAGACACGGCGCACAAAAACGAAAAGTTTCCATTGTCACTCCCACAAAACAAGAGGGCTGCGACCGAAGCCACAGCCCCAAATTTCACTGCCGACCGCCGCCGCGGCGGGA
>URNF01000144.1 GCA_900549155.1 uncultured Oscillospiraceae bacterium
AGAGACGCGTCTGCTGGCGATCGTCAACACCGCGCTGGAATCGTATGACCTGAAAGCGGAAAAAGTGACGGTGGATATGGATACTTCGGAGGACGGCAGCATATCTATTAACAGTATTTCCGTCTATGTGCTGCCCGCAAACGATTTGCGCTGCTCCACCGTCAAGCAGGTGGCGGAGCGTCGGCTCGGTATGGAGGTGGAGGTACATTATGCCGCATGACACGGAAAAAAAGTGGGAAAGCCTGCCGTTTTTGAAATTCTTAAAGAGCGGTAGGGGCGTGAAGCTCGCGGTGGCGATCGGGATTTTGGGTATGGTGCTGATCTTACTGTCGGAGTGGCTGCCGTCCGGTGCGAAAGAGACGGCGACAGTGCCGCAGAAAACCACAGAGGGGTATCGCACGGAAATTGAGGAGCGGCTCGGTGTGCTGCTCTCCGGCATGCAGGGGGTGGGGAACTGCCAGGTGTATGTGACGCTGGAAAGCGGCGTGGAATATGTGTATGCCAAGGAGCAAAAGGAAAACTCCGACTATTCCGAGAACAAAAACGAGGGCAGTGAAAAGGTTTCAAAAAGCGATAACACCCAAGAAAATATCATCATCATCGACAAAAACGGGGAAAAGACCGGCCTTTTGCTGACGGAGATACAGCCGCAGGTGAAGGGCGTGGTCGTTGTGTGTGACGGCGGCGACAATGCGGCGGTCACCGAACGCGTTGTCGTTGCGGTGACCACGGCTCTGAATATATCCTCAAGGCGCGTGTGCGTGACAAAATAAAAAAGGAGCGAGCGGACATGAAGAAGATCTTTTTCAAAAAACAGGCGTTGGTGCTGACCTTGGTGGCGGCGCTCGGTGCGGCGGTCTATCTCAATTACTATTTTGCCGACCGTGGGGTAAAAGCGAACACCGATGCAGCCGGAAAGACACTGGGGGAGGCGGTTTATGTGAACGATGGCGATAAGAGCGGCGTGAAGCAGGACGATGCCGTGGCGGTGGATGCCAAGGTGAGTTATTTTGAACAGGCGCGGAAGAACCGTGAAAAGGCAAGAGACGAGGCGATCGATCTCATCAAGGACATCGCGGCGGACATTCAATCGGACAGCGGCGCTGCCAAAAAGGCGCTGGAACAAACAACGGCGATCGCCAACGCCGTCACGGCGGAAACAAAGATCGAGGATCTGGTGAAAGCCAAGGGGATGGAGGATTGCGTGGCATATATCGCCGGCGACAACTGCTCTGTGGTTGTAAAGGCAGAAAGCCTCACAGGCGCGCAAACCCTGCAAATTACGGAGATCGTGACAGCACAAACCAAAATTCCGGCACAAAATATCAATATTATGGCAGTAAAATCATAAAAAAGTATTTCCTTCTTCCGGAAAGTGTGGTATACTAGTGGAAACTGAGGCTCAAAGGGAGGAGATCCTTATGGAGGAAAAGGCTTTTCAGAAGTCCGAGGGTACCTGCATTATTTCCGAAGAGGTGATCGCCACGATCGCCTGCACGGCAGCGACAGAGGTCGCGGGCGTTGCATCCATGGGGGTGCGCCCCGACATTCGCAGACTCATTCCGGGCACGACTGCGGGCAAATCCGTGAAAGTGACGAGCAGTGAGAGTGCGATGACGCTGGATGTATATATCAACATCCGCAAGAACTATCGCATCCCCGATGTAGCGCAGCAGGTGCAGCACGATGTCAAGGTCGCGGTGCAGTCGATGACCTGCAAACCGGTGACGAAGATCAATGTGCACATTGTCGGGCTGGCACTTGACGAGGAAAAAAAGTAAATGCGAATTGCCTTTCGCGGCGGGGTGACCGATGCGAAGGGCTTTTTGCCGTGTACTTTGAAAATAAAATGCAAATGTGGCATGAAAGGAACTGTATATGACACGACGGGAAGCACGGGAAGCGGCGTTTGCGCTGCTGTTTGACAACACGTTTTCGGAGGACGGTATGGCGGCGGTGATTGCCGATGCCGCAGAGTCCGACCTGTTGCAGATGGACGATTTTGCCCTGCAGCTGGCAAACGGCGCTGCCGAAAAGCAGGAAGAGCTGGACGCGCGCATTGAAGCGGCGGCGCACAAATGGTCGATGCAGCGCATCTCCCGAGTGGCGCTGGCGATCATGCGGCTGGCGCTGTATGAGATCTTCTATGAACAGGATATTCCCACCAGCGTTTCCATCAACGAGGCGGTGGAGCTTGCGAAGAAATACGGCTGTGACGAGGAAGCGACCTTTGTGAACGGCGTCCTCGGCGGCATTGTGAAGGCGCAGTCGTGAACGGCTTTTTGGGGCTGGATACCAGCAACTACACCACCTCTGTCGCTTTCTGTTCGCAGACGGGAGAGGTACTGCAGGAGAAACATCTGCTGCCGGTGAAAACGGGTGAAATGGGACTGCGGCAAAGTGACGCGGTGTTCCACCATGTGCGGCAGCTCCCCGAAATGACGGAAAAGCTGTTTGCGCACGGTGCGCTCGATGTGACCGCTGTCGCGGCGTCTGACCGTCCGCAGCAAAAGGACGGATCCTATATGCCCTGCTTTTTAGTCGGCGCCGGTGCGGCGAGAGAGCTGGGTGCTCTTTTGCATATACCGGTGCATTTTTTTACCCATCAACAGGGGCATGTCGCCGCTGCTCTGTACGGCGCGGACAAGCTGTCGCTGATCCATGAACCGTTTTTGGCGTTTCATGTTTCGGGCGGCACGACCGACGCGCTGCTTGTGCGTCCCGATGCGACATGCGGCATCGCCTGTGAGGTGGTCGCTCATTCGCTGGATCTGAAAGCGGGACAGCTCATTGACCGCGTCGGCGGGATACTCGGTCTGCCGTTTCCCGCGGGGCCTGCGCTGGAAAAGCTGGCGCTTGAAGCGCCGCAGGAAAAACTGCCGAAAGCGTCGATGGACGGCGCTTGCTGCCATCTTTCCGGCGTGCAGAACCAGTGTGAGACGCTTTTGAAGAAAGGCGCATCTCCCGCCGCGGTCGCGAGATTTTGTCTTTCGAGTGTCGAGGCGGCGCTGACGGCGATGACCGAGACGCTGCTTACGACCTATGGCGATCTGCCGCTTTTGTATGCCGGCGGGGTGATGTCGAACAGTCTTTTGCGGGAGCATCTCACCGCGCGCTTCGGCGGCAACTTTGCGCCGCCTGCGTTTTCCGCAGACAATGCGGCGGGCATCGCCGTTTTGTGCCGATTGAGGGAGGAGGGAGAGCTTTGAGAGTTATTACCGTCAGTCAACTCAATCGGTATGTGAAGATGCTGCTGCAGGAGGACGTGGCGCTGACACCTGTGTATGTCAGCGGCGAGATCTCCAATTTTGTCAATCACTATAAATCCGGTCATCTGTATTTTTCGCTGAAGGACGAAAATGCACTGGTGAAAGCGGTGATGTTTCGCACCTATGCCGCAAGGCTTGCTTTCCGACCGGAGAGCGGCATGAAGGTGATCGTGCGTGCCAAGGCATCTGTGTATGAAAAGGACGGCACATTTCAGCTGTATGTCGAGGACATGCAGCCGGACGGCGTGGGAGCGCTGCAGATCGCCTATGAACAGCTCAAAAAGCGCTTGCAGGAAGAGGGACTTTTTGATCCTGCACGGAAAAGAAAGCTGCCGCAGTTTCCGACACGTGTCGGCGTGATCACCTCGCCGACAGGGGCGGCAGTGCGGGACATTCTTAACATTCTCGCAAGACGCTATCCGGCCGCACAGG
>URNF01000145.1 GCA_900549155.1 uncultured Oscillospiraceae bacterium
CCTTGTGGGCATGCTTGTTTTGGTGCCCGCCATCCGCAGCGTGTTTCACCTGTCGGACGGTTCAAGCCTTTTGGCGGCGATCATTGTTCTTGCGATCATGATCCTGCCGTCCATTGTCAAGGTGTCCATGACGTCGCTTTTGGCAGTGCCGCGCGAATATGAGGATGCGTCGCTGGCGCTGGGGGCGACCGCGACCGAAACCTATTTTCGCGTGTCCGTTCCCGCCGCAAAAAGCGGCATCGCGACCGCCGTCGTGCTCGGTGTCGGCAGAGCGATCGGCGAAGCGATGGCGGTCATGATGGTGTCCGGCAACGCGCCGAACATGCCGAGTCTGTTTCAGAGCGTGCGGTTTCTCACAACGGCGGTGGCAAGCGAAATGTCCTATTCGGCGGGTCTGCAGCGGCAGGCGCTGTTTTCCATCGCTCTGGTGCTGTTTTTGTTCATCATGCTGATCAACGCAGCGCTGCATTTCTTCTTAAAGCGCGATAAGGAGGGAACGGCATGAAAAAAACAAGCAGAACGTTTCGCCGCCGCCTGTATAACGGCGGCATGAAAACACTGTGTGTCGCGGCGGCTGCCTGCACGGCAGCGCTCGCGGTGTTCATGGTGGTGTATGTGCTGGCAAAAGGATTGCCGCACATTTCGTGGGCGTTTCTGTCCGGTTCGCCGAGCTACATTTCCGAAAAGATCGGCATTCTGCCGGACATCCTCAACACGCTGTACATTGTGCTGGCGACCTTAGTCATTGTGCTGCCGCTCGGCGTCGGCGCGGCGGTGTATCTGACGGAATATGCCAAAAGCAAGCGCCTTGTCGCCGTCATCGAATATGCCGCCGAAACGCTTTCGGGCATTCCGTCCATCATCTACGGCCTTGTCGGCATGCTGTTTTTCTGCCAGTTTCTGAGCATGAAGACCTCGCTCTTGGCGGGTGCACTCACGCTGGTCATCATGAACCTGCCCACCGTGATGCGCACAACGCAGGAAAGCCTCAAAACCGTGCCGCAGTCCTACCGTGAGGGTGCTTTCGGGCTGGGCGCGGGCAAATGGCGGGTCATCCGCACGGTGGTGCTGCCCGACTGTGTCGACGGCATCATCACCGGCTGTATCCTGTCGGTCGGACGCATCCTCGGCGAGTCGGCAGCACTGCTGTTCACGGCGGGCTTTGCCCACACCCTAAACGGCATTATCGAGGGACTGAACAGTGCGGGCGCGACGCTCACCGTCGCCCTGTATGTCTATGCAAAGGAAGAGGGCGAGTTCGAGGTGGCGTTTGCCATCGCCGCCATTCTGATGCTGCTCACCCTGCTCATAAACGCGCTGACAACGCTTGTCGGGCGGTATTTCGATAGGAGGAAACGCACATGAACGATATTTTTGCGGTCAGGGATCTGCACCTGTGGTATGGGGCGCACGAGGCGCTCAAGGGTGTCAGCATCGACATCCCCGAAAACAGCATCACCGCGTTCATCGGTCCTTCCGGCTGCGGCAAGTCCACCTTTCTCAAAACGCTCAACCGCATGAATGACCTGGTGGACGGCGTGCGCATCACCGGCGAGGTGAAGTATAAGGGTGAGGACATTTTTGCCCCCGGCGTGGATGTCAACGCCTTGCGGCGCGAGGTGGGCATGGTGTTCCAAAAGCCCAACCCGTTCCCGATGAGCATTTATGACAACGTCGCCTATGGTCCGCGCACCCACGGTGTGCGCAACAAGGCGCAGCTCGACGAGATCGTGGAGCGTTCGCTCAAGGGTGCGGCGATCTGGGACGAGGTGAAAGATCGGCTGAAGAAAAACGCGCTGGGGCTTTCGGGCGGACAGCAGCAGCGACTGTGCATCGCCCGCGCGCTGGCGGTGGAGCCGACGGTGCTGCTGATGGACGAGCCGACCAGTGCCCTTGATCCCATCTCCACCTCAAAGATCGAGGAGCTGGCGATGAGTCTCAAAGAGAAATACACCATCGTCATCGTCACGCACAATATGCAGCAGGCGGTGCGTATTTCGGACAACACGGCATTTTTCCTGCTCGGCGAGCTTGTGGAATACGGCAAAACGGAGACGCTCTTCTCCGACCCGACCGACAAGCGCACCGAGGACTATATCACGGGGAGGTTTGGCTGATGCGGACACGGTTTGACGAACAGTTATCACAGCTCAACACGGAGCTGATCAAAATGGGGGCTTTGTGTGAGGAAGTGATCGCGCTGGCGGTCGACGCGCTGACAAAGGCGGATGCAAAGCTTGCCAAAACGGTTGCGCCCGTCGATGAAAAAATCGACCAAAAGGAGCGGGACATCGAGGCATTGTGCCTCAAGCTTTTGCTGCAGCAGCAGCCCGTCGCCCGCGATCTGCGGCAAATTTCTGCCGCACTCAAGATGATCACCGACATGGAGCGCATCGGCGATCAGGCGGAGGATATCGCGGAGCTCATCCGCTTTTTGCCGCCGAAGCCCATCGAACAGGGTGAGCTTTTGCGAAAAATGGCACGCGCCGTGATAAAAATGGTGACGGAAAGTATTGATGCTTTCGTAAAACATGATATAATGATAGCAAAGGCGGCTATCGCGGACGACGATACCGTGGACGCCTATTTCGACAGTGTGAAAAACGAACTCATCGCCCGCATTGCGAAAAACCCGCAGGACGGCGCTTTCGCTTTGGATCTGCTGATGATCGCCAAGTATTTTGAGCGCATCGGCGACCATGCCGTGAACATCGCCGAATGGGTGATTTTCTCCGTGACGGGGGTGCACAAGGAGGGGTAAGCGTGATCTATTGTGTGGAAGACGATGCCGGTATCCGCGACATCGAGGTGTATGCACTGCAGTCGACGGGCTTTGAAGCACGCGGCTTTGAGGACGGCGCGGCGTTCACCGAAGCGCTGGCAAAGGAAAAGCCGCAGCTCATCGTTCTCGACGTCATGCTGCCGGGGGTGGACGGCATCACCCTTTTGCGGCAGCTGAAAAAAACGCCCGCTTTTGCGGACATTCCGGTCATTCTGGCGACGGCAAAGGGCGAGGAATACGACAAGATCCAGGGGCTGGACCTCGGTGCGGACTATTACCTCGTCAAGCCGTTCGGCGTGATGGAATTCGTTTCCTGCGTCAAGGCGGTCTTGCGCCGCTGCAAGCCGCAGGAAGCGGCGGATACATTGAAGGACGGCGGTCTTTCCCTGCAGCTTTCCGCACATACCGTGACGGTGGACGGTACACCGATCACACTGACCTATAAGGAATTTGCGCTTTTGGCGCTGTTTTTGTCCCACAAGGGGATCGCCTTCACCCGCGATCAGCTGTTCAACGAGGTGTGGGGCATGGACTTTTGCGGCGAGACCCGCACGGTGGATATGCACATCCGCACGCTGCGGCAAAAACTGGGGGCTTACGGCGCACGGATCCAGACCGTGCGCGGTATCGGCTACCGTTGGGAGGAAAAAGCATGACGAGGAAAATTTTTCGCTCCATTGTGTTGGTGGCGGCGTCGGTGCTGATCGTCGGCATGGCGATTTTGTTCGGCGTACTGTATTCCTATTTCGGCACGGTGGAAGAAAAGGAATTGCAGGACGCGGTGCGGCTTGCCGCAACGGCGG
>URNF01000146.1 GCA_900549155.1 uncultured Oscillospiraceae bacterium
CGGTGGAAAACGACGGGGAGAGCTATCTCAAGGCGCTTTCCGCCGACACCCGCTATCGTCTGACGCTCATCGACGCAAACGGTAACGTGCTGTATGACACCGAGGTGGGCGCCGACAGCATGGAGAACCACAAAAACCGCGCCGAGGTCATCGGCGCGCTGGAAACGGGCACGGGCAAAAGCGTGCGCTATTCCGACACGCTGCTCGAAAAGACCATCTATGTCGCCCGTCGCTTAAAGGACGGCACGGTGCTGCGTATGTCGGTGTCGCAAAACAGCGTCGGCGTGATATTGCTCGGCATGCTGCAGCCGTTTTTGGTGGTGCTTTTGTGTGCGCTGATTTTGTCCGCCGTTTTGGCAAACCGTTTGTCAAAGCGCATCGTCGGGCCGCTCAACGCGCTGGATCTGGAGCACCCGCTGAAAAATGAGACCTATGAGGAATTGGCGCCGCTTTTGGTGCGCATCGACCGTCAGCGCAAGGAGATTGATGAGCGCGTGGCGGCGCTGCGGCAAAAGCAGGACGAGTTCACGCAGATCACCGCCAACATGGCGGAGGGACTGGTGCTGCTGGACAGCAAACAGACGGTGGTGAGCATCAACCCTGCGGCAAAGCGCATTTTCGATGTGGACATGGCGGCGGGGGAGAGCTTTTTGTGCGTTGACCGCAGCCACGGTATGCGCGCCGCCATCGCGGACGCGCTGCAGGCGGGACACAGCGAGATCTCCTGTGAGCACGGCGGCAGACAGTATCGCGTGAACGTCAGCCGTATCGAGTCGGACGGCGCGGTGCTGGGCGCGGTGATCCTGGTGTTTGACGTCACCGAGCAGATGCGCGCCGAGCAAAGCCGACGGGAGTTCACGGGCAACGTGTCACATGAGCTGAAAACGCCGCTTCAGGGCATCATCGGCAGCGCGGAGCTGATCGCGTCGGGCATGGTGAAAGAGGAAGATTTGCCGCGCTTTGTGGGACACATCCAAAAGGAAGCGACGCGGCTTCTCACGCTCATCGAGGACATTCTGCGCCTGTCCCAGCTGGACGAGGGCAGGGAAATGCCGCGTGAGGATGTCGACCTGTTCGCGGTCGCGCGCGAGGTCAAGACCGACCTTGCCGCTGCTGCCGCCGCAAAGAACGTGACGCTTTCCGTGAGCGGCGAGGAGACGGTGCTGCACGGGGTGCGCAGACTTTTGTATGAAATTCTTTTCAACCTGTGCGACAACGCCATCAAATATAACAAGGACGGCGGCACGGTCGCGGTGACGGTCGGCGCAAAGGACGGCATCTGCACGGTGCAGGTCAGGGACACCGGCATCGGTATTCCGCCCGCCGAGCAATCCCGCGTTTTCGAGCGGTTCTACCGCGTGGACAAGAGCCATTCCAAGGCGTCCGGCGGCACGGGGCTGGGGCTTTCCATCGTGAAGCACGCCGTGCAGTATCACGGCGGCAGCATCGCCCTGCAAAGTGTCCCCGACGAGGGCACGACCGTGACGGTGACCTTCCCGCAATAATCACAGTATAAAGACGGGAGCCGTCGTGCATTTGCACGACGGCTCCCGCTTTTTTGTTGTTATTGTCCTTCTATAATGTTAGAGGTGATGTAATCGACGTGCCAATCGGCAAGCGCCTGTGCACGGTCGCGGTCGTCCGCCACCCAGCAGTTGACGCGAATGCCGTTTTGGTGCAAAAGCGCGATGTTCTGCGCGGTGAGGCGGGACTCCAGAATGTCCAGATCCAGCGCGTGACGGCGGAGCTTTTCGATCAGCGCTTCGTCCACCTCGCAGGTGCAGAGAAACTGCAGCGTGAGCTTGTCGGACAGCGCCCGCAGATTCACCATATTCTCATAGTCAAAGGAGATAAAAATGAGCTTTTCGGGGGTATATTCCTTTTCGACGATTTTGAGAATTTCCGCGATGTCCGCCTTTTCAAAATGATTTTTCAGCTCCAGAACCGCCGTTTTGTCATAGGTCTTGCAGATGTGCAGATATTCCGAAAGCGTCGGCAGACACAGGTCTTTGCGCGCCTGCCCGTCGCGATCGGTGAGGTGCAGCGCCCGCAGGGCGGCAAAGGTGCTTTGCTCCACCTGCAGATCTTTGCCCGCCACCCGACCGGTGGCATCGTCGTGGATGATGATATACTGTCCGTCTGCGGTCTTGTGCACGTCGGTCTCGATGCCGAAATAGGAGCGGTTGCCCGCTGCCACGAATGCGGCGGCGGTGTTTTCCCGTTCGATTCCGCTCACGCCGCGGTGTGCGATCATTTTGGTGCTTTTTGCGTTGATTTTGACTGTATCCATGCTGACAACCTCCTCAGTCGATCTCTTTGGTGGCGACGATGTCCGTCCCGCACACATCGGCAAGCACGATGTCGCCGATGGCAACGGGGGCGTCGACGGCGGTTTCGCGCAGCCGCGCGACCACCTTGAACATGTCTGCTTTGTCCACCGGTTCGCGCGTTTTGACGCTCACCATGGTGTTTTCACGGTTTTTTACCCGCACGGTCGAGGTGACGGTGCGCTGCGGGTGGGTGCATTCGGTTTCGGCATATGCCGCGCCGCGCGGGCAGGCGTTGCCGCTCACCGTGACGCTGCCGTTTTCGATCTCGGCGGTCAAAAGACAGCCGCGCGGACAGGTGATGCAGGTAAGTTCTCTTTTCATGACAGTTCCTCCATGCTGACCGTGATGGGCGCCGTCACCGCGGCGAGCTTTTCGGCTTTCACGGGGAGTTTTTCCATTTCACCGGGGGCGGCTTTCGGTCGCACGGCGGTGGCAAGAACGGTGTCGCCCGCCCGCACGGTGAAGCGCACGCGTCCCGCAGGCGCGGCAACGCGCAGGAAAAGCGCCACATCGCCGCTTTGCGGATGCACCCGCTGCGGCAGCACATAGCGCACACCGTCTCCCGCGACGGTCGGCACGCTGATGTTATCGGTGACGGTTGTTTCGTCGGCGTCGCCGCTGCGCTTTTCCAGCACATAAGCCGCTGCGCCCGCGCCCGCCAGCTCCGCCTCGTCGGAAACATAGTCGACAAGGTCGTGCACCTGCAGCACATTGCCGCAGGCAAAAATGCCGGGAATTTCGGTCTGACGGTGCTCATCCACGACAGCGCCGTTCGTGACGGGGTCGATCGGGATGGCCGCTGCGCGGGTCAGCTCGTTTTCGGGGATGAGCCCCACCGACAAAAGCAGCGTGTCGCAGGGGATAAAGCGGCGGGTGCTGTCGATGATGCGGCGGCGCTCGTCCACCGCGGCGATCGTGACGCCCGTGAGCCGCTCTTTTCCGTGGATTTCGGCAACGGTGTGGGAAAGATAGATCGGAATGTCAAAATCGTGCAGGCACTGCTCGATGTTGCGGGCAAGACCGCCCGAATAGGGCATCAGCTCGCACACCGCTTCCACCTTTGCGCCCTCCAGCGACATGCGCCGCGCCATGATGAGCCCGATGTCGCCCGACCCCAAAATGACCGCGCGTTTGCCGACGGAAAAGCCCTCACAGTTCATGAGCTTTTGCGCCGTGCCCGCACTGTAGACGCCGGCGGGACGCGTGC
>URNF01000147.1 GCA_900549155.1 uncultured Oscillospiraceae bacterium
CCGGTTAACCTTTATCCAACCACGCGACTATCGCGTGGTTTTCTTTCTACAAAAATGTACGGCAGCGCCCCGCGGGCGTGCCGTACACCGTGATATATTATTCCGCGTCCTTTGCCGCAAGCAGCGCACAAACATAGAGATAGGTGCGCTCTGTGGAGGACAGGGACACGCTCTCCGCAGGGGAATGTGCCCCGGTGATGTCCGGGCCGAGCGAGATGCAATCGAGGTCGGGCTTTTTCTCGGTGAGCAACCCGCATTCCAGCCCCGCGTGGATGGCGTCCACCTCGGGCGCGTGCCCGTATTGCTTCTCGAAGACGGCAACCGCCTTGTCACGCCACGGCGACTTTTTGCGGAATTCCCAGCCGGGATATGCCCCGCTGCTGACGGTCTTGCCGCCCGCGTCCGCCGTTTGCTTTTCGATCTGCTGGGCAAGCACCGCCAGCGCCTTTGCGCGGAAGCTACGCAGCGACAGCGTCGCACAAACGCCGTCGTCGGAAAGTCCCAGAATGCCGAGGTTGAGCGAGGTCTCCGGCTTGCCCACAAAAGAGGGGCTCATCTGCTGCACACCGTTCGGCAGCGCAGAAAGCCACGAAAGCACCGTCGCGGGGGCGATCGCGTCAAACGTGCCCTCTGTTCCCGTTTCCGCCGTCAGCGCCAAATCGGGATCGGTCACCGACCATTCCCCGCGCAGCGTTTCTGCGTGCGCTGCCACAGCCGACAGCAATTCCTCTGCCCTGTCGGCGGGCACGACCGCCGTCGCCGTCGCAAAGGCAGGGATCGCGTTGTCCACCGTGCCGCCGCGCAGCGCCGTCAGGTGCAGCGGGATGCTTTCCGCAAGCTGCTTCAGCTCCGCCACCAGCAGCACGATCGCATTGGCACGTCCCTTCGAAATGTCCGAGCCGGAATGTCCGCCGGCAAGTCCCGAAAGCGTCAGCGTGATCTCCTTTCCCGCAACCGTTTCGCGGGTTATGGGCATGGTGCAGTCAAGCCGCACACCGCCCGCACAGCCGACGGTGAGGATGCCCTCCTCTTCCGAATCCAAATTGAGCAAACGCGCGCCGTGCAAACGGTCGGGCGCCAGCGCCGCCGCACCGTTCATGCCGGTTTCCTCGTCCACGGTGAACACCGCCTGCAGGGCGGGATGCTGCAATTTTTTGTCGGTCAGCGCCGCCAGTGCCATCGCCAGTCCGATGCCGTTGTCCGCACCGAGCGTCGTGCCGTCGGCACGCAGTCTGTCGCCGTCAAACAGCGGACGAATCGCTTCCTTTGAAAAGTCGATGCGGCACTCTGCCGTCTTTTCGCAGACCATGTCGAGATGCCCCTGCAGAATGATCGGCGGCTCGTTTTCATAGCCGGGCGTCGCCGGTTTCTCGATGAACACATTGCCCGCTTCGTCCTTAAACGCCGCCAGCCCGTGCCGTTTGGCAAAGCGCAGACACAGATCCGCGATCTTCCCCGTGTTGCCCGAGCCGTGCGGAACGGCACAGAGCTTCAGAAAAATTTCCGTCACCCGTCTTGCGCCGTGCGGCACGTGTGAAAGCTGCTTTTGATGCAGCAGCGCGTTATACAGTAACATACCCAACAGACTCACCGCTCCCGTAATTGCAAATAGTATGGCAGCGGCAACATAGTTGCGGCTGCTGATAAGATTGCCGCCGATGACCGACGACACCACAGACGGGATGCGCGCAATGAGGGAAATGGCCAAAAATTGCGACAGCCGCATCCGCGTCAATCCGACAAAATATGTCAAAAGATCCTTCGGCGTACCGGGGATGAAAAACAGGATGAACACCATGCGATCCAGCTTTTGCTCGCTGTTGATGAAGCGCAGCCCGTCGATCTTTTCGCGCGGGAAAAACAGCTCCAAAAGGCGCACGCCGAACCGCTTTGTCAGCAGGAACACCACCGTCGAGGCGATGGCGACGCCCGCCATGCACAGAACCGTTCCCTGCACCGCCCCGAAGGCATAGCCCATGCCGATCTCCACCACTTCACCGGGGATCAGCGCGACGATCACCTGCAAGATCTGAATGCCCAGTGCCACCAGCCAGCCGGAGACACCGAAGGTGTCGATGAAGCTCTTGAAGTCCTCCGGCGTGCCGCCGACCGCTTTCAGCTTGCGATACAGCACCCACGTCAGCCACAGGCAAAGAATGAGCACCAATATAAGCGACATCAGCGCCACCGCCTTGCGGCGGCGCTGGGCTTTTTCGGCGGTTGTCAGTTCCTTTTTCACGGTTTTCACCCTCAGTCGTTCCAGAGCACGATCTCTCCGTTTTTCAGCGTCCTTTGCACGTCGATGAGCCGCTGGTTGGACGAGCCGCGAAAGCGCAGCGAAATGTCGTGCAGCGCTTCCACATACCGTCCGTCCACCAGCACATCCGCCAGCGAAAGCAGGGCGTCGGTGACCTCACAGCGGGGGTGGCTCCCCTCTTTGTGCAATTCTTCCCAGGTAAATCCCGAAAAGATCCACACAGTCTTTTTGGGATATGTCTCCCGCACTTTCTCAATAAACGGCAAAAGACTGCGCTGGTTTTCCGGCTCCATCGGCTCGCCGCCGAGCAGCGTCAGCCCGTTTATATAATCGGGCTTTAACATGGCAAGCAGCTTTTCCTGCGTTTTCTCCGTGAACGGCTCGCCATAGGCAAAATCCCACGTCTGCGGCTGAAAACAGTTTTCACAGTGATTGGTGCAGCCGGAGACAAACAGCGTCACCCGCACCCCCTCGCCGTTGGCGATATCACAGTTTTTGATCTCTCCGTAATGCATATTGCGCCCCCGAACGTCTTACAGGTGCAGCACCCGCTCTTTGATCTCCTGCGTTCTGCCCTGATTCCAGAACTGCGTGCCGATATAGCCGCAGGTACGGCGTGCGACATTCATTTTGTCCTGATCGGTGTTGCCGCAGTTGGGGCATCTCCAAATGAGCTTGCCGTCCTCCTCGACAATTTCGATCTCGCCGTCATATCCACATTCTTGGCAATAGTCGGATTTGGTATTCAGCTCCGCATAGATAATGTGGTCATAAATAAACTTCATGACCTGCAGGACCGCTTCCAGATTCTGCTGCATATTCGGCACCTCCACATAGGAGATTGCGCCGCCGGGCGACAGATGCTGGAACTGGGCTTCAAAGCGCAGCTTCTCGAAAGCGTCGATCTTTTCGGTCACATGCACATGATAGCTGTTGGTGATATACCCCTTGTCGGTGACGCCGGGGATGACGCCGAAGCGCTTTTGCAGGCACTTGGCGAATTTGTAGGTGGTGGACTCCAGCGGCGTGCCGTAGAGACTGAAATCAATGTTGTGCTGAGCCTTCCACTGCTTGCAGGCGGCGTTCATGTGCTCCATGATCTCCAGCGCAAAAGGCGTCGCGGTGGGGTCGGTGTGGCTCTTGCCGGTCATATACTTGACGCACTCATACAGTCCCGCATAGCCGAGCGAAATGGTGGAATACCCGCCATAGAGCAGCTTGTCGATCGGCTCGCCCTTTTTGAGACG
>URNF01000148.1 GCA_900549155.1 uncultured Oscillospiraceae bacterium
TATGCCATGGGCAACCCGAAGCCGATCTCCGTCTATGCCGTGACCGCCGACAAGCTGGGCAACCGCGCGAACCTCAAGACCGAACCGCCGTATCTCGCTTCCGATCATGTGAAGGGCGAAAAGTGTGACGTCGAGGATCTTGCTTGCGCGATGATCCGTTTTGACAACGGCGCGGTGCTCAATGTGGAGACCAGCTTCAGCCTGAACATCGAAAAGCCCGAGGGTAAGATCGAGCTGTTCGGCGACAAGGGCGGCGCATGCATCAACCCCGAGCTGAAGCTCTTTTCCGAACAGAACGGCTATATGACCAACGTGACGCTTGAGGCGGAAACGGCGCTTTCCTTTGAAAACCTGTTCTGCAACGAGGTTTCTCACTTCGTGGATTGCGCCCTCTTCGGCAAGGCGTGCAAGTCGCCTGCAGAGGACGGCGTGCAGCTGATGCGCATTCTGGAGTCCGCCTATGCCTCTGCCGCAAGCGGACACGAAGTCATTATCGAACAGGAGTGAGCGTATGCAGATCGGTGTTTCCAGCTATAGTTTTGCAGCCTACAGAAAGCAGACCGGCTGCAGTTATCTCGCGTTGTGCGACAAGGCAAAGGAACTGGGCTTTGCCGGCATTGAATTTATTGATCTTGAGGGCGACGATCCGCTGAAAACAGCGGCGGAAATTCGGGAGCACTGCGAAAAGATCGGGCTTGCTGTCATTGCCTACACGGTCAGTGCGGACTTTATGGCGGACGATCCCGAAAAAACGGTCGAAGCGGTCTGCCGAACGATCGACGTTTGCGAAGCGCTCGGCGCAAAGCTTTTGCGCCACGATGTGTGCTACGGTCTGCCGAACGATCCGCTTTTCAACTGGGAGGACGCCGTCGTGCGTATGGTGCCGTATATCCGTCGCGTGACGGCATATGCCGCCGAAAAGGGCATCCGCACCTGCACGGAAAACCACGGCTATATCTTCCAAAAGCCGGAGCGGGTGGAAGCGCTCATTCGTGCGGTGCATCATGAGAACTACGGTTGGCTGTGCGATATGGGCAACTTCCTGTGCGCGGACGCTGATCCCGTTTTGTCGGTGACGACGGCGGCACGCTATGCGTTCCATGTGCACGCAAAGGATTTTCTGCTCAAAAAGGGCGAAGCGGTTGACGGCTTTTTCCCGACCGCGGGCAGAAACTTTCTGCGCGGCACGGTCGTGGGACACGGCATCGTGCCGGTGGCGCAGTGCCTGGATATATTGAAAAATGCCGGCTATGACGGCTGGGTGTCCGTGGAATTCGAAGGTCCCGAGGACACGCTCACGGCGCTTTCGTGGGGTCTGCAGTATCTGAAAAAACATATCGGATGAGGGTGATGTCAAGCGATACACGGTCGAAACGACCTGCACATTCATTTAAGGCTTTCGTCCTGCTCCAATAATCTGTGCAGACAACGGCGCGCATTTTGCGCTATGTGCAGGAAAACGGGCTGAAAACCGTTTGTCTCACCGACCGCTTTTGGGACGAGACCGTCCCCGGGGCATCGTCCCGGTATACCCCGCAGGATTTTGCGCACATCAGCGCAGCATTGCCCCTGCCGCAGGCAGAGGGCGTGCGGTTTCTGTTCGGCTGCGAAACGGAGCTTGACCGCTTTTTGACGCTCGGCGTTTCGAAAGAGCGCTTTTCCGCTTTCGATTTCATCGTGATCCCCACCACATATTTTCACGTGCGCGGCTATACGCTGTCCGAGGACGAGCTGCAAAACACCGAGACCCGTGTAAACGCCCGGGTGAAACAGCTGGATGCGGTGCTGTCCATGCCGCTCCCGTTCCACAAGATCGGACTTGTACACCTCACCTGCGGACTGATCGCGCCGATGCGGGAGGAATACCGCGTGGTGCTGCAGCATTTGCCCGCCGCCGAGATGGAACGCCTGTTCAAAAAGGCGGCGACGCCCGGCGTCGGCATCGAGCTGAACGCCGATGACATGCGTTATGCCGACAGCGAAGCGGACATTGTTTTGCGTCCCTATCGGATCGCCAAGGCGTGCGGCTGCAGGTTCTATTGCGGCAGCGACGCACACCATCCGCAGCAGCTGGACGACGCAAAGCGTCTTTTCGAGCGTGCGGTGGATGCGCTGGCATTGACAGAGGAGGACAAATTCAGAGTTTGATCTATGGTTGAAAGTATGAAGAAAGCACGCATTGCCCGTCTTGCACCGCGGAGCATCATGCTGCTGTTTTCGACGGTGTATTTTGTCAGCTACCTGACGCGGATCAATTATGCGGCGGTCATCTCCGTCATTATTGCCGAAGAGGGGATCCAGGCAACACTGGCTTCGGTTGCCGTCACGGGTGCATTCATCACCTACGGCATCGGTCAGCTGCTCAGCGGCTGGCTCAGTGACCGTGTGCAGCCCGCAAAGCTCGTTGCTGCCGCCCTGCTTGCGACCTCCGCTCTGAATCTTGCCGTGCCGTTTTGTACGCCGCTGCTGCGCAATGCGGTTTGGAGCTGCAACGGCATGGCACAGGCTTTCATATGGCCGCCGCTGATCAAAATGCTTCCCGCACTTTTGGAGCCTGCCTATCAGCTCAGGGTGAGCATGCGCATTTCCTGGGGCGGGCATCTCGGCAATATCGCCGTGTATCTGATAGCACCGCTTTGCATCGGATTTTGGGGCTTTCGGTCGGTGTTTTTTCTGGCGGCGATCGCAGGTTTTGCAATGGCGGCGGTTTGGATGTTTCTCTGCAGGGGATTTGCGGTCGATCTCGAAAGACCGCATGCGACTGCGCAGAAAACGGACGCGCCGAAACGCAAAGCGCCCGCAGGCGTGTTTTTGCTGGTGATGCTCACCATCGTTCTGCAGGGCTCGCTGCGCGACGGGGTGACGACCTGGATGCCGTCATATATGTCCGACACCTTTGCGCTTGGCAGCGCCCTTTCGGTGCTGACAAGCGTGTGCATGCCGATTTTTGCGCTTTTGTGCATCTGGGGAGTGGAGCGACTCTACTATGCGGTCGGGAATGTGCAAAAATGCACTTGCCTGCTGTTTGCGGTTGCGCTGATTGCGTCTTTGTGTATTCCGAAAGCGGCATCGGTCGGCGTCATGCCGGCGATATTGCTCTTTTCGCTGATAGTCGGACCGATGCACGGGATCAACTCCCTGCAAACCTGCATGCTGCCGCGGCAGATGGGCGATGCAGCACATCTCGGCTTTTATACCGGCGCCTTTAACGGCTGCGTATATATCGGCAGTGCCCTGTCGACATATGTATTTGCACAAGTGTCCGAAACATTCGGTTGGAACGGCACGGTTCTTGTTTGGTGCGTGACGGCGGGGCTGGGGGCGCTCCTATGCCTTTTGCTGAGCCTACGCAGACAGGAAACTGCATAGTCACAACCTCCGGCTAAGCCGGAGGCTTGAATAAGCCCTAGAAGGGCATTCTA
>URNF01000149.1 GCA_900549155.1 uncultured Oscillospiraceae bacterium
AAACAGGGAAAAGAGGATGACGCTGACCGCCGTTCCCGCTGTCCAGCCGTGTGCCGTGAACAGGGCGTGCATGGTTTCCAGTCCCGCAAGCTCCGTGAGACTGCCCTCTGCCATGTAGGTCATGATGATGATGGGAATGACCGTTTCGTTGGCGGGGAAGCCGAGGATGAACGCCATGAGGATGACGCCGTCCATGCCGAGCAGGCGGGCAAAGGGATCGAGGAAATCGGCGCAGTGCTGCAAAAGCGAGACATCGCCGCTTTTGATGTTGGCAAGCAGCCAAATGAGCAGCCCTGCGGGCGCGGCGACCGCCGCCGCACGTCCGAGCACAAAAGCGGTGCGATCCCACAGGGAGCGCCAAATGACCTTGCCGATCTGCGGACGGCGATAGGGCGGCAGCTCCAGCGTGAACGAGGACGGCATACCACGCAGCAAGGTTTTTGACAACAGCCGCGTGATGCCGAAGGTGGCGAAAATGCCGAGGAGAATGACGGCAGTCAGCAGCAGCGCGGAAAGCGCCGAGGAGAAAAAGCCGCCCGCCGTGCCGACAAAGAACATGGTGATAACGGCGATGAGCGTGGGAAAACGCCCGTTGCAGGGAACGAAGTTGTTGGTCAGTATCGCCAAAAGGCGCTCGCGCGGCGAGTCGATGATGCGGCAGCCGACAACGCCGGCGGCGTTGCAGCCAAAGCCCATGCACATGGTGAGCGCCTGCTTGCCGCAGGCGTGGCAGCGCTGGAACGGCTTGTCGAGATTATAGGCGATGCGCGGGAGATAGCCCGCGTCCTCGAGCAGGGTGAAAAGCGGGAAAAAGATCGCCATGGGCGGCAGCATCACCGACACCACCCATGCCAGCACGCGATAGACCCCCAGCACCAGCGCACCGTGCAGCCACGCGGGCGCGTGCAGCCAGGTGAACAGATCGGTGAGCCGATCCTGCACCCAGAAAAGCCCCGCAGACAGCAGCGCAGACGGATAGTTGGCGGCATAGATGGTGAGGAAAAAGATGAAGGCAAGCAACAAAAGCATGAGCGGATAGGCGGTCACTCTGCCTGTGAGCACACGGTCAATGCGCAGGTCGCGGCGGTGGCAGTCCTCCTGCCGGTATGTAACCGCACCGCGACAGATGCGCCCCGCTGTGTCCGCGATGGCGGTCACAACGGCGTCCCGCAGCGTATCCTGCGTCAGTCCTGCGTCCTTCAAAATGCCCTTTGCCTTTGCCATTTCCGCCGAACCGTCCAGCTCTTCAAGAAAGCCGTCGCCGCATGCCGCGTCGATCTCGGCGCAAAGGGAAGCGTCGCTGTCAAGCAGCTTAAGGCACAGCCAGCGTCGCCGCTTTTTGTTCGGAAACGCCGTGCGCAGGCGTGGCTCAAGCGCTTCGATCGCTTTTTCGATCGGCGCGGGATAGCTGACGGCAAGCGGCCGCTGCGGTGTTTTGCGCCCGACAGTTTCATCGACTGCCAGCATCAAACGGTCGAGATCCGCTCTCTTGCGGGCGGTGGTGCTGATGACCGGCACGCCGAGCCGTGCTGCCAGCCTTGCCGTATCGATGCAGATACCCTTGCGCTTTGCCTCGTCCATGAGGTTGACGCACACAACGGCGTTTTCGGCGATCTCGAGCGTTTGCAGCACCAAATTCAGGTTGCGTTCAAGACAGGTCGCATCGCACACCACGACCACCGCATCCGGTGCGCCGAAGCAGATGAAATTGCGCGCCACCGCTTCCTCGGCGGAGTGCGCCATGAGCGAATACGTGCCGGGGATGTCCACCAATACATAGCCATGCGCCGCCGTTTTGCAATAGCCCTGGGCGTTGCTGACGGTCTTGCCGGGCCAGTTGCCCGTGTGCTGGTTGGAACCGGTCAGCGCGTTGAAGATGGTGCTTTTACCCACATTCGGGTTTCCCGCCAGCGCCACGACCAGATCGCTTTTTGCACGCTTTTGTATCAAAAGCCCGGAATCGATCGCCCCTGCCCCTACGGAGTGATGGGTGAGTCCCATGCCGACACCCCCTTTTGCGGTGTGATGAAGATGTCGGCGCTGTCTTTTTGGCGGATGGCAATGACGGCACCGCGGATGAGATATGCCGAGGGGTCGCCCGCAGGGCTGCGCCCGAGACAGGTGACCGGTGTGTTTTCCGTAAGCCCGATGTCGAGCAGCCGTCGCCGCATACTGCCTGTACAACCAAGTGACAAAATGCGGGCGTGCTCTCCGGGCGCAATATCCTTGAGTGTTTGCGGAGTATCCATGATTTCCAGCCCTTCCGAATAGTAGTATCTATGCTACTATATGCGGGATATAAAAAAAGGGTGCTGCAAAGCAGCACCCAAAGATTGTGAAAAATCCGCGAGAGCGATTTTACTCTTCAAAATCCATGCACAGGCGTGTTTCGATGAACGGACGCACATAGGTGTCGGCAACGGCGCGGTGATGTTCATTGACGGAATACGCTTTCAGCGCATTTGCCGAGGAGAATGTGCTGTAAAGCATCATGTCCGCTGTGGCGGACGGGAGCTTTTCGGTGATGACGCGGATGTCCGCAAGCCCGTCGATCTTCCCCTTGAGCGCTTCAAGATGTGTCTTGGCATCCGCCGCGATCTTTCCTTTTTGCTCGTCTGTCAGAGCATCCTTGAGCTTCCAAAGAATGATGTGTTTGACCATTTTCATACATCCTTTCTGTTATCTTTCGGCAAGCGGAATATAGCTGCCGTTCGGCTTCACGCCGATATAGGCGGGGCGAATGATCTTGCCCGCGTTCTGAATTTCCTCGATGCGGTGGGCGCTCCAGCCGACAATACGCGAAACGGCGAAAAGCGGCGTGAACAGCTCACACGGCAGCCCCAGCATCCGATAGATAAGTCCCGAATAGAAGTCGACGTTGGCGCTGACACCCTTATACATCTTCCGTTTTTCGGCGATGACCTCGGGGGCGAGCGACGCGACCTTTTCATACAGGGCAAATTCTTCCTCGTGCCCGTTTTCGTGCGACAGGTCGCGGGCACATTCCCGCAAAATGTCCGCACGGGGATCGGATAGCGAATAGACCGCGTGCCCCATGCCGTAGATAAGCCCCGCCTTGTCGAACGCTTCACGGTTCAAAAGCCGCACAAGGTAGTCCTTGATGGCGCCCTCGTCGTGAATGTCGATGCTGTTTTTCATGTCGTCGAACATGCGCACGACCTTGATATTCGCGCCGCCGTGGCGCGGTCCCTTCATCGAGCCGAGCGACGCAGCCATAGCGGAATACGTATCCGTGCCGGATGACGTGACGACATGGTTTG
>URNF01000150.1 GCA_900549155.1 uncultured Oscillospiraceae bacterium
ACTCACCGTATTCTTCGCTTCTACAGAGCCTCTACGCTTGATAATGCCTGCTTCGAATAACATACTTTCGGCAAGTGTAGTCTTGCCGCTACCCGCACTGCCCAACAATGCGATGTTTTTGATCTCATTTGTCTGATATACTCTCATGACGCTATAGATTTAATAAGGGTTATACATTAAGTTGTCAAAAGGGCGAAGTGGTTTCTTCTCCGCTTTATGGCTACTAAGATAGTGAATTTTTCCCAAAAAACAAAAAGTTTAGCACTCAAAACTCACTTCTTTTAAAACATATTAGTAATTTTGCACCAAATTAAAGCAAAAAAACAGGCTTATACCTTATTATATATAGAAAACAATGGCTGGACTTTACATACACATCCCCTTCTGCGAGAGCCGCTGCATCTACTGCGGTTTTTACAGCACCACATCCCTGAAGATGAGAGAGGCATACGTGGACGCTCTCTGCAAGGAAATGGCAATGAGAACCGTCGACCGTGCCCTGGGCGAACCTGCACAGATAGAAACCATCTACTTAGGAGGAGGGACACCCAGTCAGCTCACCAGTCAGCAACTCTTGCAAATTTTCGAAGGCATCAGCCAGCATTATGGCTCCTGCATGGTTAGAGACATGGAAGTAACCATGGAGTGCAATCCCGACGACATCACTCCTACACTCTGCCATACTCTCAGCCAGTTGCCCGTCAACCGTATCAGCATGGGAGCCCAGACTTTCTCGGATGAGCGCCTTCGCTTTCTGCACAGAAGGCACAATGCCCGAGAGGTAGAGAATGCCATACATTTGCTGCGGGAAGCCGGCATCGGCAACATCAGTATTGACCTGATGTTTGGATTCCCCAACGAAACCATCCAGGAATGGCAACAGGACATCGAGCACGCCATCTCGCTGAACGCCGAACACCTATCGGCATACAGCCTGATGTACGAGGAAGGCACAACCCTGTACCGCTTGCTGCAGCAAGAGAAGATAAAGGAAACCGACGAGGACACCTACCTGCGAATGTACGAGATGCTGATCGACAAAATGACCGCTGCCGGATATGAGCGCGCGGCACAGATCGAGGGCGCGGGGCAGTTTGCCATGCGCGGCGGCATTGTGGACATCTATCCCGCTGCGGCGACGCAGCCGATCCGCATTGAGCTGTGGGGCGACACAGTGGACACGATCGCCTTTTTCGATCTCATGTCCCAGCGCCGCACCGAAACACTGGATGCGGTGTCCGTTCCGCCTGCGGCGGAGATCATGTATGACGATGCGGCGGGACTGGCGGCAAAGCTCACCGCCCTTTGCGCGCGCCTGCGCGGCAAAAATGCCGCCCTGCAAAAGGAAAATCTGCAAAAGGATATCGACCGTCTGCAGAGCGGCAGTCTGCCGACGTCGCTCGACAAATATATCCCGCTCATTTATGAAAAGCCTGCGACCTTCTTTGACTATTGTCGTGACAGCCTTGTGTTCGTCTCCGAGATCGGCAGGATCAGGGAGCGCGCCCGCACCTTCCATTGGCAGCTTCAGGAGGACATCAAGGGGCTGATCGAGGAGGGAGCGCTTTGCCATGCGCTGACGGAGTTTGCTATGCCGTCGGACACACTGCGTCTGCGTTTGGAGCAAATGGGCGCCATCCTCATGCAGACGTTTGCGGGCAGCCTTTGGGACATTTCCGCCCGCACACTGTATAACGTCACGGCGCGTCAGCTGCCGGTGTGGTCGGGCGGTGTGGAACTGCTTGCGGACGATCTGCAGGATATGCTGCACCGCGGTGTTGCCTGCGTTGTGCTCAGCGGCAGGGAAGAAAAGGCTGCTGCCGTTCTTGCCGAGGATCTGACGGCGCGCGGTATTCCCGCCATTTTTGCCGCCTCTCCCGCAGCTCCCGTCAAGGGTCAGGTGCTCATCACCACAGGCGGTCTTTCCGCCGGCGCGGAGTTTCCCGATGCGGGCTTTGCCGTTATCACCCACGGACGCGTGTCCGCCGTGCGACACAAGCCGCGACGGGTGAAAAAGGACAAGGGCAGTGAGATCCACAGCCTGTCGGAGCTTTCCGTCGGCGATTATGTCGTGCACTCCGCGCACGGCATCGGCATCTATCAGGGCGTCCATCAACTGACGCTGCAGGGCGTTGTGAAAGACTATATCAAGATCCAGTATGACAAGGGCGATGTGCTGTATGTACCGGTCACACAGCTGGATCTTGTCTCCAAATATATCGGCGGCAAGGAAGATGTACAGCTGCGGCTGCACCGCCTCGGCGGGCAAGAATGGCAAAAGACCAAAACGCGTGTGCGCGCCGTGGTCAAGGACATCGCCAAGCAGCTCATCGCTCTATACGGCAAGCGTATGGCGACGCCGGGCTATGCCTTTTCACCCGATGGGGAATGGCAATATGACTTTGAACGCCATTTTGAATATCAGGAGACCGACGATCAGCTGCGCTGCATCGACGAGATCAAGAGCGACATGGAACGTCCCGTGCCGATGGATCGTCTTTTGTGCGGCGATGTCGGATTCGGCAAGACCGAGGTGGCGCTGCGTGCGGCGTTCAAGTGCGTGACCGAGGGGAAAATGTGCGTGCTGCTGGTGCCGACCACCATTTTGGCGTTTCAGCACTATAATACCATCGTTCGCCGCTTTGAGGGCTTTCCCGTAGAGGTGGAGATGCTGTCCCGCTTCCGCACGCCGCGTCAGCAGGCGGACATTCTGCGCCGTGTTGCAGAGGGCAAGATCGATATTTTGGTCGGCACGCACCGTATGCTGTCAAAGGACGTGAAGCTGCCGCGCCTGGGACTGTTCATCGTGGATGAGGAGCAACGCTTCGGCGTGGCGCAGAAGGAACGCATAAAAGAACTGGCGCCGACGGTGGACGTGCTCACCCTGTCCGCAACGCCGATTCCGCGCACACTGAACATGGCGATGAGCGGGGTGCGGGATATGTCCATCATCGAGGAAGCGCCGCAGGATCGCCGCCCCGTGCAGACGTATGTTCTGGAGCACGACAACGGCATCATTGCCGACGCCATCCGCCGCGAGCTGCGGCGGGACGGACAGGTATACTATCTGCACAACCGCGTCGAGGACATCGAACGCTGCGCATCCGGTCTGCAAATGCGCATCCCCGAGGCGCGCATCGCCGTGGCGCACGGAAAAATGACCGAGGAAGAGCTGTCGGATATATGGCGGCGGGTACTGGAGCATGAGGTG
>URNF01000151.1 GCA_900549155.1 uncultured Oscillospiraceae bacterium
TGCGGCGGCAAACACCGCGTGGCACGGCTCGAGCCGATTTTTGCACACCGTTCCGAGCGCGACTCCCGCCGACAAAACGGGTAGCCCCGCAAGCGCGGGCAGTCCTGTCGGGAGCAGTCGCACCGTGTCCCCCACCGTCAGCGGCACGCCGTACAGCTCTTCCGAAAAGCAGTCGGCAAACAGCGCTGCCGCCGCATCGGCGTTTTTGTCCTTCGGATATGCGAAAGGGGCGGGCGTCTGCGGCGGGGCATCCGTGCGGCGGAAAGCGGCGATGAAGTGCCCTTCCCCGCCGTGATAGGGCAAAATGCGTCTGCACGCCGCCGCATCATACCGCACGCCGCTCACCGTTTTGTCAAACGCCGCAACGCGGTCAAAAGCGAAGCCCGCCTCGCCGAACAAAACGGCGATGGGCAGCGGTGCAAAATCGGGATGCGTTGCCAAAAACCACGCCGCCGTGCACTCGTTTTCTTCCGGCGCAAAGGTGCAGGTGGAATAGACAAGCCGTCCGCCCGCTCTCACCGTTTGCGCCGCCGCATCGAGAATGTCCCGCTGTCTTGCGGCACAGTGCGCCACGTTCTCCTCACTCCATTCGGAGAGTGCGGCAGGCTCCTTGCGGAACATGCCCTCGCCCGAGCAGGGCGCATCCACCAAAACCGCATCGAAAAAGCCAAAAAGTACCGCCGCCAGCGTTTCCGCGTCCGCCGAGGACAAAACGGCGTTTCGCACGCCGCAGCGTTCGAGATTTTGTCCGAGGATGTGCGCACGGGCGCGGACATATTCGTTGCTCCACAAAAGCCCCGTCCCGCCGAGCGCCGCCGCGATCTGCGTCGATTTGCCGCCCGGTGCGGCGCAAAGATCGAGGATCTTCTCCCCCGCCTGCGGGGACAGCACCGTCACCGCCGCCGACGCCGACGGCTCCTGCATATAATATGCCCCCGCGTGAAACAGCGGGTCGCCGCCCGCTTTGTGCGGTGCGTCGAGATAGAACCCGTCCGCCGCAAAGGGCGAGGGGACAAGCGGCAGCGGAAAAAGCGACAAAAACCGCTCCCTGTCCGCTTTGAGCGTGTTGACCCGCACGCCGCGCCGCAGAGGACTTTCATAGCTTGCGATGAAGCGCGCATAGTCCGCGCCGAGCAGCCGCTCCATGCGGCGGCAAAATGCCGCGGGCAGTTCCATTCTGTTTTTCCCCCCCACATAAAAATATCCGCTTTATACTATACAAAGCGGATATTACGATTATTTTTATACAGATTGAAAATCCACCATAGCGACCGTTTCGGCGAGTCGCTCATGATAGCCGCGATAGAGCCGCGCGCCCTCTTTTTCGACCGCCGCATCCTCGGCACAGCCGCAGAGCGCGGCAAACACCGCGCCGACACGCGCCGCGTCGGGCGTGTCGCCGTCGACCGACAGGCGATAGAACGTGAAAGCGCCGAGCCGATGCAGCGTGTCCTCAAAGTCCGGCAGCAGTCCCCGCAGCCGTTCATAGAACGTGCCGCGCACCGTCTTTGTCAGCAATTCGTCGGGCAGCAGCGACGGCAGCGCGTCGTCCACCACAAACGCCAACAGCATCTGCTTTTGCAAAAGACGCGCCGCGTCGGGTTCTTCGATGTTCATGAGCTGCTGCGCCAGCACCGCCCCCAGACGATGGGCGCGGTCGATGTTGCCGCACGCCTTTTGCTGCTGCCATTTGGCGGCAGTGTCGATTGCGGCAGGTCTCTCATCGCCGACGATCTTCATGTCGGCATCGTTTTCAAAACCGTTCATCGCGCTCACTCCTTAAAAAACCAAGCGGTCAGTTTTCCTCCGAAAGCGCCTCTGCGACCGCCTTTGCCAGCTGGTCGGGGCAGGACGTGCCGCGACCGTTGCAGTTGACGCCGGAGAGCCGTTTCACCACCTCGGCGGCGGGCATGCCTTCCACCAACAGCGACACGCCCTGCGTGTTGCCGTTGCAGCCGCCCTGAAAATGCACGTTGTGCACGACGCCGTCCTCAATGTCAAAGCTGATCTCCCGCGAGCAGGTGCCGCGGGTGCGATAATGATGTGTCACAAAGCCTCATCCTATCTTTTGAATTTCATGAGCGCCGCTGCGGCGTCATCGTCAATGACGGTGCTGCCCACGGAGCGCGCGCCCTTGCCGTACATCCCGTGAAAATCCGAGCCGCCGGTCATGAGCAGATGATGCTCTTTTGCAAAATCCGTCAGCGCCGTGCGGCGCGCCTCGTCGTGCGACGGGTGGTGCACCTCGATGCCGTCAAGCAGCTCCTCTTTCACCAGCTGCTGCATGAGATCGGTGCTGTCATACACATACGGATGCGCCAGCACCGCAATGCCGCCCGCCTCGTGCACCTGTGCGAGCACGTCCCGCACATCGGGATATTCCACGGCGGCAACGGCAACGCCGTTTTCCTTGTTGAACAAGCGGTCGAACACCTCGCCGAAAATGCTGTCAGCAAAGCCCGCGTCCATCAGCGCATGCATGATGTGCTGCTTATACACGGCGGCACTGCCGGTCGCGCAGCGCACGACAAGCTCGGGCGAAATGGGATAATACCGCATCACCCGCCGCAGCATCTCGGTCGCTGCCTTTTTGCGGCTTTCGAGCGTTCTGCGGCAAAGCCCCTCAAGGCGCGCCGCCGACGCACAGTTATAGCAAAGAATATGTACCTTCCTGCCCGTCGCGGGATCGACAGCGGACAGCTCCGCACCGGGGATGACGTTCACCCCCGCGCGCTTGCCGATGTTGACGCCGCGCACCGCACCCGCAAAGGTGTCGTGGTCGGTGATGGCAATGGTGTGCAGTCCCCGCCGCTTGGCAAGGGAAATGAGCTCCTCAATACCGACGGAGCCGTCGGACAGTTTGGTATGACAGTGCAGATCGCAGGACAAATGAGTACACCTCCGCATAATTTTCCACTCTACTCAATATCTTTAACAATACCAGTATACCACTACCCTGCGGCAAAAAACAAGTGAAAATTACAAATCGTAAACTTTGCGGTTTTTTCCCGCCCTGCGTTGCTGCTTTTTGGCGATTTTTGTCTATATCAGCGCCCGGTCATGCGGATATCCTCGGTGATGCGTTTGATGCCGCAGTGATGCAGAAACCGCAGCGCGCGTTTCGGCCCGTCGGTGTCGAGGATGCCGGCAACGCCGTGCGCATCGCAGCCGAGAACGGCGGT
>URNF01000152.1 GCA_900549155.1 uncultured Oscillospiraceae bacterium
GCCGATAAACGGCCAGGCACGGCAGATATCCTCATAGTCAAAGCGGGAAATGAAAAATGCCAGAAGCAAGCCGATAACGGTTGCGCCGATCTGCGTGATTGTGCCGCGCATGCCGCTTCCCGCGGAATAGTTTGCGGAAAAGACCAGCATACACCCGTAGGCAGAGCAAAGGAGACACAAAATGAGCAGCCGCAGATTGGTTCCCCGCAAGGAAAACCGTCCGCCGCCGGAGCGCTTCAGAAATGCCATATGCCGTACACCTCCCGCAAAAATCTGTAAGTATAGATAGTATACAGCAATTTTTCATTTTTTTCAAGATAGTACTTTATTTACGGCAAAAAAAGTGCTATACTGTCAAGGATAAGGGGGGGAGACAGATGCAGCAATGGATCACAAAAAGCGCTGCCGAAACGGAAGCACTCGGCGAAACACTGGCGCAATCACTGCACGCGGGCGATGTGCTTGCGCTGTTCGGCGGCATGGGCATGGGCAAAACCGCTTTTGTGCGCGGGCTGGCAAGGGGAATGCATCTGTCGGCGGAGGTCTCAAGCCCCACCTTTGCGCTTGTGCACGATTACGGCGGCAATCCGCCGCTGGTGCATTTTGATATGTACCGTATATCCGGCTGGGAGGATCTGTACACGACCGGCTATTTTGATTATCTGGATGCAGGTGCGATCCTTGTGGTGGAATGGAGCGAAAACATCGAAAACGCTCTGCCGGAAAATGCGATCCGTTTGCGGTTTTCCGCCCCGTATGCGGACGATACACGTGTGATTGAGAGGTTCTGACATGAAGATCTTGGCAATAGATACTTCGGCGGTCACGGCGTCCTGCGCCGTGTGCGAGGACGGGCGGCTGATCACCGCGTCGGAAGTGCGCAGCAAAATGACGCACAGTCAGACTGTGCTGCCGATGGTGAGCGATATGCTGAAAAACAGCGCTCTCACCCTGACCGACATCGATGTGCTTGCCGCCAATGTCGGTCCCGGGTCGTTCACAGGCGTGCGTATCGGTGTCGCTGCTGTAAAGGGATTGGCTTTCACAGATAAAAAGCCGTGCGTCGCCGTATCCTCGCTGGAAAGCATGGCATACAATTTCGCAGGATTGCCGTTTGACGGCACGGTGTGCGCCGTGATGGATGCACGCTGCGGACAGGTGTATACGGCGCTGTTTCGCATCGAGGGCGATTCTGTGCACAGATTGTCGCCGGATGCCGCCATTTCCATTGAGGATTTAAAAAAAATGCTGATTTCCGAAAAAAAATCTGTTTTTCTGGTTGGCGACGGCGCAAATTTGTGCTATACTAGTCTGCGGTCCGAATTACCGTTCCTGATTTTGGCACCCGATCGCTTGCGTTATCAGCACGCGGCGGGGACTGCCGCCGCCGCTTTTGTCAAGGCGCAGGCGGGAGAACTCACCGATGCGGCGCAGCTGCAGCCGATCTATTTGCGGCTGCCGCAGGCGGAACGCGAGCTGCGGGCAAAGCAAAACGCGGGGACATGAAAAGAATTGGAGGTTTTACTATGTACCAGAAACCGTTCATTGCCGATCATCCGCTCATCCAGCACAAGGTGTCCATCCTGCGTGATGTGGATACCAGCTCCAAGCAGTTCCGCGAGTTAATCCGCGAGATCACGGAGCTGATGGTGTATGAAGCAACGCGCGACCTTCCCACCTGCGAAGTGGACGTGCACACCCCGATCGCTCTGACCAAGGCGCACATGATCGCCGGTCGTAAATTGGCATTTGTGCCGATCCTGCGTGCCGGTCTCGGCATGGTGGACGGTGCTTTGGAACTGGTGCCCTCCGCGCGTGTCGGTCACATCGGTCTTTACCGTGACCATGAAACGCTCAAGCCTGTTGAATACTACTGCAAGCTGCCGGGCGATATCGAGCAGCGCGACGTGATTGTTCTGGATCCCATGCTCGCCACCGGCGGTTCTGCCATCGACGCGATCACACAGATCAAGGAACGTCATCCCCGCAGCATCAAGTTCATGTGCATCATCGCCGCTCCCGAGGGTCTTAAAGCGCTGGAAGAAGCGCATCCCGATGTGCATATCTACTGCGCGGCGCTCGACGACCATCTGAACGAAAACGGCTACATCGTCCCCGGCCTCGGCGATGCGGGCGACCGTATCTTCGGCACAAAATAAAACCGACATATTTGCGGACAGGGTTGCTGCTTTTGCAGCACCCTGTTCCATTTTATAGGGATTGCAATTTCGGGAAAAACATGTTATACTATAGTCTATTTTAGCGGTACAAAAGGAGTAGAGTTTATGCGCGCAGTCATAACGGTCATCGGAAAAGACACGGTCGGCATTCTTGCTGCCGTTGCTGCAAAGTGCAGCGAGCATCAGGGAAATGTCACCGAGGTCACACAGTCGGTGCTGCAGGATCTTTTTGCCATGATCATGGTCGTGGACATCCACAGGCTGAATGTCCCGTTCACGCAGTTTGCCGAGGAAATGGAACAGCTCGGCGCGGAGAAGCATTTGGTGATCCACGCCATGCATGAGGATATTTTCAACGCGATGCACACCATTTGAGGCAAAAGGGGAATTGTCATGCTCAACGCGAACGATATTTTGGAAACGATCACGATGATCGACGAGGAAAACCTCGACATCCGCACCATCACCATGGGCATTTCTCTTTTGGAATGTGCGGATAGCGATATGCATAAGCTCTGTGAAAGAGTCTATGATAAAATTACCCGCCGTGCGGAAAAATTGGTCGTAACGGGAGAAACTATCGAAAAGGAATTCGGCATTCCGATCATCAACAAGCGCATTTCCATCACCCCGGCGGCGATGGTTTTGGCGTCCGCGGACAAAAAGGATGCCGTCATGCTGGCAAAAACGCTGGAAAGAGCAGCCGTCACCTGCGGTGTCAACTTCATCGGCGGCTTTTCCGCCCTTGTCCAGAAGGGCTGCACGGAAAGCGACTGGAAGCTGATCCGCTCCATTCCGGAGGCAATGGCCTCCACCGATATGGTCTGCTCCAGCGTCAACGTGGGCTCCACCAAGGCGGGCATCAACATGGATGCCGTGGCCGA
>URNF01000153.1 GCA_900549155.1 uncultured Oscillospiraceae bacterium
TCAAAAACGGCTGGTGCATCGTGCGGATGCGGCCGGAGCTGCCCGACAGATTGCGCAACAATCCGCACACGGCGCTGCACTTTGAGGATGTGCGGTGTCTGCGGATCGAGGTCTATGTTGACGGCGTGATCCAGATGGCGGCGGAGGATGTTTGCGGCAGCTTCACAAGCCCGCTGTACACCGCCTCGAAAAACCCCGACATCCGCGTGCTGATGCACGCCTGGGACGATGACGCTCCCTGCGGCATTTCCCGCACCGTGCGGCTCACGCAGCGTTGACAAACAGCGAAAACTGCCGTATAATGAAGAAAATTACAGGAAAGGCGGCATCTCTATGCATGCTGTTTTGGAAAAGATCAGCAAGATCGGTCTTGTGCCGGTCATCAAGCTCGACGACCCCGACAAGGCGGTCGATCTCGCAACCGCGCTGAAAAAGGGCGGCATCCCCGTGGCGGAGGTCACTTTCCGCGCAGAGGGGGCGGATCGTGCCATCGCGGCGATCGCGAAAGCGCTGCCGGACGTGCTGGTGGGCGCGGGAACGGTCATCACCGTGGAGCAGGTCAAGCGCGCGGTGGAGGCGGGCGCGAAATATATCATTTCGCCCGGCTTTGATCCCGAGGTGGTCGGCTATTGTGTCGAGCACGGCATCCCCGTCACCCCCGGCTGCACCAACCCCTCCGAGGTGAGCGTGGCAACCAAGATGGGACTTGAAGTTGTCAAATTCTTCCCCGCGGAAGCGGCGGGCGGTCTCAAGGTGCTCAAGGCGCTTGCGGGTCCGTTCCCGAAGATGCGGTTCATCCCGACAGGCGGCATCGGTCCGCACAATTTGCGGGACTATCTTGCGTTTGACAAGATCATCGCCTGCGGCGGTAGCTGGATGGTGCCCGCTGCGATGGTCGCCGCAAACGACTGGGACGGCATCACGGCGCTTGCACGCGAAGCGGTGCACACCATGCTGGCACCCGAGGTGTGTCATGTCGGCGTCAACATGCCCGATGCGGCAGCGGCGGGCGCTGCGGCGGACAGCTTTGATCTGCTGCTCGGCGGCAAGGAGGAGCACGAAAAGTCCTTCTTTGTCGGCGACCGTGAGATCGAAGTGATGAAGCTGCAGGGCGTCGGCGCGATGGGACATCTCGCGATCGGCGTCACAAGCGTTGCCCGCGCCATGACCTACTATGCGTCGCAGGGACTCGCTTTCGACGAAAGCACGATGACGTTTGACGAAAAGGGACAGCCGAAGTTTGTCTATTTCAAAGAACCCATCGGCGGTTTCGGCGTGCACCTTGTGAAAAAGTAAAGTTTTTTTGAACAATCGGGGCGGTCGGCTGGCCGCCCCTTGTTTTTTTTGAAAAATATGTTACAATGTTGTGTATTGTGTCGAAAGGACGGGAATGCCTTGCTGAAGATCGTTCTTTTTGTTTTGGGCGGCATTGTTGCGCTGTTTTTGCTGTATGTCGCGGTGATCGCCGTTGCGGCGCTTTGTGTCGACCCGAAAAAGCTGTACGCAAGGGACAGCGCTTTCTATCGCTTTTTGCTGTACAGCGCGACGTGGCTGTGCATGCAGCTTTTGCACATCCGCGTGACGGTCACGGGCGCGGAAAAGCTGCCGAACGGGCGGTTTCTGCTCGTCGCCAACCACCGTTCGAATTTTGATCCCATCGTGACCTGGCATGTGCTGCCGCACCGGGATCTTGCGTTCATTTCAAAGCCTGAGAATTTTCACATCCCGCTTTTCGGCAGGATTGTGCGGCGCTGCTGCTTCATGCCGATCGACCGTGAAAACGCCCGCGCGGCGGTCAGCACCATCAACGCCGCCGCCGAGCTTCTGAAAACCGACGCGGTGTCGGTCGCGGTGTATCCCGAGGGAACGCGCAGCAAGACGGGGGTTTTGCTTCCGTTTCACGACGGCGTGTTCAAGATTGCGCAAAAGGCAAAGGTGCCGATTGTTGTCGCGGTGACCGAGGGGACGGACCGCATCGCGAAAACGAATTTCTTTCGCCGAAAAACCGTCAAACTGGAAATTTTGGAAACGCTCGCGGTCGAGGACATCGCCGCCTGCCGTTCCCATGTGATCGGCGACCGCGTGCGTCAGACCATGCTGCAGGCGTTGCCGCAAAATGATGTAGAGGAGAAAGAGAGTCATGCAGTATCACGTTCTGTATAACCCCCTTGCGGGAAACGGAAAAGGAGAAAGCGCCGCAAGAGCGCTTGCGAATGATCTTCCCGCCGACAGCTTTACCTTTGAGGATATCACCGCCATCACCGATTTCGCGGCGTTTTTTGCCGCGCTGCCCGCCGACCGCAAGGTCGTCATCGCAGGCGGCGACGGCACGCTCAACCGCTTCATAAACGACACGGCGGATGTGACGCTGCCCGAGGAAGTGTATTACTATGCCACCGGCAGCGGCAACGATTTCCTCAACGACCTGGAGAAAAAGCCGGGCGGGAAGCCGATCCTGCTGACGCCGTATCTCAAATCCCTGCCGCGCGTTTTTGTGAACGGCATGGAGCGCCGCTTTATAAACGGCATCGGCTACGGCATCGACGGCTATTGCTGCGAGGAGGGCGACCGCCTGCGTGCGACGTCCGACAAGCCCATCAACTACACGTCCATTGCCATCAAGGGACTGCTTTTCCACTATCATCCCACGAACGCCACCGTCATTGCGGACGGCAAGGAATACACCTTCAAAAAGGTGTGGCTTGCGCCGACCATGAACGGCAGATACTACGGCGGAGGTATGATACCGACCCCCGCGCAGGATCGGCTGTCCCCGGCAAAGACCGTGTCCACCATGGTGATGTTCGGCTCGGGCAAGATCAAAACGCTCATGGTGTTCCCGTCCATCTTCAAGGGCGAGCATGTGCAGCACACCGAAATGTGCCGTGTGCTGACCGGTCATGACATCACGGTGCAATTCGACCGCCCGACGGCGCTGCAGATCGACGGCGAGACCGTCACCGGCGTCACGGAATACCGCGTGGTGGCCGGAGAATAACAAATAAATATCCACCCGCAAAGCGGGTGGTATTTCATTTTCGGGCAAAGCCCTA
>URNF01000154.1 GCA_900549155.1 uncultured Oscillospiraceae bacterium
GCCCCCGCCTTGTCCATCGGCTCGCCGGTCGCAACATATGCCGCCGCTTCCTCTGCCGTGACGGGATAGAAATGCACGGTCGTCTCATCGACAAAGCCGTCCTCGCGCGACGGTGCACACACCCACACGGCGGTCATCACCACATGGGCGCGCCCCTGCAGCGCAAGCAGCATGTCTTTGGCTTCCCGTTCGCTGTGCGGCTTGCCGAGCACCGTATCGTCCAGAACAACGATCGTGTCTGCGCCGAGCACCACGCGGTCGGGGAATTTTTTTGCCACCGCCTGCGCCTTGCAGCGCGCCAGCGCCAACACGCGCTCGCGCGGCGAAAGCCCCGCAGGCGCCGTCTCCTCGTCGGCGGGGTGCACCTCAAAGGGGATGCCCGCCAGCGCCAATATCTCCCGTCTGCGCGGGGACGCGGACGCAAGAACGATCTTTTCCACCGTCAGTGCCTCCCCGTCGAGCCGAAGCCGCCGTCGCCGCGCGCCGTTTTTTCCAGCGTGTCGGTCTCAACGACCGTCGGCTGCAGCACCGGCATGATCACAAGCTGTGCGATGCGCTCGCCCGGCTGCACGGTATAGGGGGTGTCCGACTGGTTGATCATTCCCACCTGAATTTCCCCCGTGTAGTCGCTGTCGATGACGCCGACGCAGTTCGAAAGCGTCAGTCCGTGCTTCACGGCAAGCCCGCTGCGGGCAAACACCAGCGCCACCGTTTCGGGCGAGGGCAGACCGATCGCGATGCCGGTCGGAATGCGCACCCGCTCCCCTGCCGCCACCGTCAGCGGCTCACTGAGCACCGCGTGCAGATCCATGCCCGCGCTGCCGTCGGTGGCGCGCGTCGGGATGACCGCATCGGGGTGCAGACGTTTTACTTTCAGTTCCATATGTTTTGTTCCTTCCCGCTTTTTTCCTTTTTATCATACCCGTTTTTTATACCTTTTGCAACGGGTAAAAGAAAAATTTGGCATTTTATTTGGCATTTTCCCTGCATCTATGGTATACTGGATGTAACTATGGAAGGGAAGTGTTGCCATGCCGCCCCCGAATCGCCGCGTCAACGATCGCTATCGCGTGCCGCCGCCGCGCTCTGTCCGCGAGGTGCCGCACTATATCTATCAGCTGTTCCACGATCTTTTTCACCGTCTTTTCTACATCATCGGCATCGTGTGGGAGGCGCGTCCCGCCATCCTGTTTGTGATGCTGCTGCTTGCTGTTCTGAACGGTGTTCTGCCGATCGTCGGCGCCTATATCGGCGCTGCCATCCTCAACGCGCTTGCAGGCGCTTTCACGGGAAGCGTCGCTTTTTCGCGCGTTTTGCGGCTGCTCATCTGGCAGTTTGTCTATCTTTTCGGCACGCGGCTGGTGACCGAGTGCAACACCATCGTCACCCGCCTTTCCGGCGAGATCGTCAGCAACCACATTCAGATGAAAATTCTGAACAAAACAAAGGACATCGACCTTTGCAACTACGATCTGCCCGATTTTTATGAGCGGCTGGAAAACGCCAACCGCGAGGCAGGCATGCGCCCGCTGCAAATTCTCAATGCCACCTTCAATATCATCAGCAGTCTCATCAGCATGGTGAGCTTTGTCGCTATCCTGTGGGCGGTCACGCCGATCGCCCCGTTTGCCATCATTCTGCTGTCCATCCCTTCCGCCGTTGTCGGCTTTGTCTATCGGCGGCGCAATGTGGAATATATGCGGTTTCACTCCAAGGAGCGGCGGCAGATGCGGTATTATGCCGACATTCTAGTGAACAAGGACATGGCAAAGGAGATCCGTCTCTATGGGCTGTCCGACACGATCATCGGGCGGTATAAGGCGGTTTTTCGCCACTATTTTGCGGGGCTGAAAAAGCTGATCCTCGGCGAGGGCGGCTGGAACATCGGGCTGAACATCGTGTCCACCGTCGTGAACTGCGCCCTTTTCCTGTACATCGCCTACGGCGTGTGCAACGGCACCATGCAGATCGGCGACTATTCGCTCTATACCGGTGCGCTCACCAGCATTGCGGGTGGCATCTCCACGCTGGTCTCCACCACGGCGGTCATCTATGAGGGAACGCTGTTCATCGAAAACCTCATCGTTTTTCTGAAAGAGGAGCGTCATGTCGTCCCGCTTTTGCCCGAGGCGGTTCCCGTCGAACGGCACATCGGGCACACCTTCCGTTTTGAACACGTCTCCTTTGCCTATCCCGGCAGCGACAGGCTGGTGCTGCGGGATCTGAACTTTTCGATCGGCGGCGGCGAGACCGTCGTGCTGGTCGGACTCAACGGTGCGGGAAAAACAACGCTTTTGAAGCTCCTTTTGCGGCTCTACGACCCGACAGAGGGCACGATCTATATGGACGGCAAGGACATCCGTCTCTATGACCCGACAGAGCTTTACACCATTTTCGGCATCACCTTTCAGGATTTCGGCAAGTTTGCCGCCAGCATCCGCGACAACATCGCCTTCGGGCAGGTGGAACGTACACCGACCGATGACGCCATCGCCGCTGCCGCCAAACAAGGCAACGCCGACGGATTCATTGAACGGCTGCCCCGCAGCTATGAAACGCCGCTCATGCGCTATTTTGAGGACGACGGCACGGAGCTATCCATCGGTCAGTGGCAAAAGCTGGCGGTCGCCCGCGCGTTCTACCGTGACGCGGATGTGCTGATCCTGGACGAGCCGACGGCATCGCTTGACGCCATCGCCGAGCAGGAAATTTTCCGCCAGTTCGACACGCTGCGCAAGGGAAAGACCACCATTTTCGTTTCCCACCGTCTCTCCAGCGCCACCACCGCGTCGCGCATCCTTGTGCTGCAAAACGGCGAGATCGTCGAAGAAGGGACGCACGCCGAGCTGATGAAAGCAGGCGGGCACTACCACCGTCTTTTCTCCACGCAGGCGGAGCGG
>URNF01000155.1 GCA_900549155.1 uncultured Oscillospiraceae bacterium
AAGCCTTATTTCAAGCGGTTTTCGGGCATAGAAAAAGTCCACCGTAATTCTATCAGAATTACGGTGGACTTATGGCGGAGAGAAAGGGATTCGAACCCTTGAAGCGCTATCAACGCTTACACGATTTCCAATCGTGCGCCTTAGGCCAGCTCAGCCACCTCTCCGTAAAGCGCTAGACCATTATAATGAAAAGCGTCGAAAATGTCAAGAGAAAAATCAAAAAACGCTTGCAAAAAAAAATTACCGGTGGTATACTGTAGGAAACGCGTTGATAGAGAGAGTAGAGACGCCCGTTTTCGGCGCAGAGAGGACCGTCACCGGCTGCAAGCGGTCTGCGAAAGGGTGTCTTGAAGTTCACTCGGGAGCGGTCTTTGCCAAACGGCTTTTTGCCCTGTAGGTGAGAACGGACGACACCGTTATCGGTCAACAAAAGTGTTTGCTTTTGCAAAAAACAGGGTGGTACCGCGGAGCATCAGTCTTCGTCCCTTTTGTGGGACGAGGGCTTTTTTATTTGTAAGGAGGACACATATCATGAAAGAAAAACTGGCAGCTCTCCGTGCACAGGCGCTCGAAGAACTGGGACGTTCGAACACGCCGAAGGATCTTGAAGAGTTCCGTGTGCGGTTTATGGGCAAAAAGGGCTCGCTCACCGAAATTTTGCGCGGCATGGGTTCTCTGCCCGCCGAGGAGCGCCCGAAGATGGGACAGCTTGTCAACGAGCTGCGCCAGCAGCTGGATGCGGCGCTCGGCGAGCGTGCCGCCAACCTGCAAAAGGCGCTGCAGGAGAAAAAGCTGGAAGCGGAAAAGCTGGATGTCACCATGCCCGGCAAGGTTCACGAGGTCGGCGGACTGCATCCGCTCAACGTCGTTTTGAACGACATGATCGACATTTTCCAGTCGATGGGCTTTGACGTGGTGGACGGTCCCGAGGTGGAGACGGATCACTATAACTTTGAGGCGCTCAACGTGCCGCAGGATCATCCCGCCCGCGACATGCAGGACACCTTCTATCTTGCCGACAATCTCCTGTTGCGCACCCAGACCTCTGCGGCGCAGATCCGCACCATGGAGCAACGCCGCCCGCCCATCCGCGTTATCTGCCCCGGCCGTGTCTATCGTGCGGACGAGGTAGATGCCACCCATTCCCCCGTTTTCCATCAGATCGAGGGACTGGTCGTGGACAAGGGCATCACCATGTGTGATCTCAAGGGCGTTCTGGAGCAGTTTGCACATGAGATCTACGGGCCGACCACCAAGGTCAAATTCCGCCCGTCCTTCTTCCCGTTCACCGAGCCGAGCGTCGAGGTCGATGTTTCCTGCTCGGAGTGCGGCGGCAAGGGCTGCCGCGTCTGCAAGGACAGCGGCTGGATCGAAATTCTCGGTGCCGGCATGGTGCATCCGAATGTCCTCAGAAGCTGCGGCATCGATCCCGAGGAATACTCCGGCTTTGCCTTCGGCATCGGTCTTGACCGTCTGACGACCACGCGGTATAAGATCAGCGACATCCGCCTGCTGTTCGAAAACGACCGCCGTTTCCTGCAACAGTTTGATAAATAAGGGGGAATTGTCATGTTGATCTCTTTGAATTGGCTGAAACACTATGTAGATATTGATGTGCCGGTACAGGAGCTGTGCGACCGCATGGTCATGAGCGGCTTTGAGGTGGAGAGCATCACGGATCTCGCTTCCACGATGTCCAATGTCGTCGTCGGCCGCATCCTGTCGGTCGAAAAGCATCCCGATGCGGACAAGCTGCAGATCTGTCAGGTCGATGTCGGTGCAAAAGAGCCAGTGCAGATCGTCACCGGTGCGGACAACATTTTTGTCGGCGCCTTTGTGCCCGTTGCACTTGACGACTCCCATCTCCCGAACGGTGCGCACATCAAAAAAGGTAAGCTGCGCGGCGTTCCCTCCAACGGCATGATGTGCTCCGGTGAGGAGCTGTGCCTCAAGGACAGCGACTATCCCGGCGCAGAGGTCTATGGCATCCTCATCATGGATGACAAGTACCCGGCGGGCACAGATATGCGTAAAGTATTACACCTTGATGACTATGTCATTGACTTTAAGATCACCGCCAACCGTCCCGACTGTCAGAGCGTTCTCGGTGTGGCGCGGGAGATCGCCGTCGTTTTGGAAAAGCCCTTCAAGGCGCCTGTCCCGACATATCAAACGGTCGGAGGCAACATTCACGACGAGGTTTCCGTGTCGGTCGAGGACTATGACCTTTGCCCGCGCTATATGGGCAGAGTGGTGAAAAATCTGCGTATCGCGCCCTCTCCCGACTGGATGAAGGCGTGTTTGAAGGCAGCGGGCATGCGCCCGATCAACAACATCGTTGACATCACCAATTTTGTCATGCTGGAGACCGGTCAACCGATGCACGCATTCGACCTGCGTCATGTTGCGGGGCATGAAATTCATGTGCGCCGCGCAAAAGAGGGCGAAAGCATCACGACGCTGGATGGCAAGGCGCACGCCTTGACACATGAGATGCTGGTCATTGCCGACAAGGACGCACCGTCCTGCCTTGCGGGCATCATGGGCGGCAAGGAAAGCGAGATTGAAGCGGACACCCCGGCGCTGTTTTTCGAGTGTGCCAAGTTCCGCAGAGACAGTGTGCGCCGCACCTCCCGCGCGCTCGGCATCCGCACCGAATCGAGCGGTCGCTATGAGCGCGGACTGGACATCATGGGCACGGCATATGCCCTCGACCGCGCGCTGCAGCTCATCTGTGACCTCGATGCCGGCGACATCGTCGACGGCGTCATTGATCAGAATGACGGTCTCCCGACGCCGCGCACGCTGGACGTCACCGCACAGAGCATCAACGATCTGCTCGGGCTGGAGATTCCGTTTGAAACGATGGCGGACATTCTGAACCGCCTGCACA
>URNF01000156.1 GCA_900549155.1 uncultured Oscillospiraceae bacterium
CCCCGCCGTACATACAGATATGATCATCATCGGTACGATCATGCTGCTGGTGCCCGGCATCGCCATTGCCAATGTGATGCGGGATGTGCTGGCAGGGGACACGCTGACGGCACTGACGCGGCTGACCGAGGTGCTCATTGTCGGTGTCGGTGTAGCGGTCGGCATTGCGATCCCGCTGGCGCTTTTGCGCGCTGTACTGTGAGGTGGCGCATATGAAGATGTTTTTACCTTGTTTGTATGCGTTTCTCGGCTGCGTCACCTTTTCGGTGATCTTTGAGGAAAAGCGCCCGCGCATCATTCTGTCCTGCTCGGTGACCGGCTTTGCCGCCTGGCTTGTGTATTTGCTTTTCGGCTTTCTCGGCACATCCATTCGAATGCAGACAGTGCGCTATTTCATTGCAGCGGTCGTGGTGGCGCTGCTGTCGGAAATCTTTGCCCGCATACATAAATCGCCCGCCACGCTGTTTCTCACCATTGGCATCATCCCGCTTGTCCCCGGTGCGGGGATATATTATACGATGGAAGCACTCTTAAACGGCAGCATCAGCCTGTTTGTGCGGAGGGGACTGGAAACGGCGGCGTGTGCCGGTGCGATCGCCGTCGGCTGTTCGCTTGTGTCCTCGGTGTTCAGGATGTGCAGTACTGCACGCAGGAGATCCGCTCCACGGAAGGAATAAACGGTATTTTCGGAGATTTCGCAGTTTTTTTAAAAAAAACCTTGATTTTTCTTTTCAAATCTGTTATCATACCACTGTTGCTTTATCGAAAAGGAGGTGCAGATCATGGCAAAATGTGACATCTGCGGTAAGAGCGTTGCTTTCGGTATTCAGGTTTCCCACTCCCATCGTCGTTCCAATCGCACTTGGAAACCCAACATCCGGAAGGTAAAGGCTGTCGTCAACGGTTCTCCGAAGAGAATTTACGCCTGCACCCGTTGCTTGCGTTCGGGTAAGGTTACCCGCGCAGTCTGATCGACATGACTTTATGAGCAGGAGAAGCCTTGTGGCTTCTCCTGCTTTGTTTACAAAAGGGGAAAAGGATCATGAAAAACGCTTTCTACGGCGCACTGATGCGCATGAAGTATATTCCGCGCTGGGTGCTCATGCGCAACACACGGCAAGAAAACATCTGTGAGCATTCCTATGATGTGGCGGTGCTGGCGCATGCGCTGGCGCTTTTGGAAAACACCCGCTTCGGCGGGAATGTGGACGCCGAAAAGTGCGTGATGATCGCTTTGTACCACGATCTGCCGGAAATTCTGACAGGGGATATGCCGACGCCGGTGAAATATGTGGATGATACGATGCGCAATGCCTATAAGCAGGTGGAAAGCGGCGCCATCGGACAGCTTTTGCAGCTGCTGCCGGATGATCTGCGCGCACCGTATGCGACGCTGATGCAGCCGACGGATGCACTTTCTGCGGAAAAACGCATCGTAAAAGCAGCGGACAAGCTGTCCGCCCTCATCAAATGCGAGGAAGAGCTGAAACAGGGAAACACGGAATTTCAAAGCGCTCGCGCTTCGACTGAGGAAACGCTGCGGGCAATGCGCATGAAAGCGGTGGATTGTTTTCTGGATGAATTTCTGCCGCCTTGCCGCCTGACGCTGGACGAACAGCAAAAACCGTGAAAAAAGCCTTGACGGCGGACACTTTGCATGATAGAATAGATAAAATTTACCAACGGGCAGTGTACACTGCCCGTTTGGTGTAAAAAGGAGACGGTAAAAATGGCGTATTATTTCAGTGAACCTTCCCATACCTTCAGCGAATATCTGCTGGTGCCGGGTTACACCTCCGAGGAGTGCATCCCTGCCAATGTGTCGCTGAAAACGCCGCTTGTGAAGTTCAAAAAAGGCGAGACCTCTGCGATCACGCTGAACATACCGCTGGTTTCTGCCATCATGCAATCCGTTTCCAACGACACGATGGCGATCGCGCTTGCCAAGGAGGGCGGCATTTCGTTCATCTACGGTTCGCAGTCCATTGAAAATGAGGCGGCGATGGTTGCGCGCGTGAAAAACTATAAAGCAGGCTTTGTTGTCAGCGACTCCAACCTGACGGGCGAGGACACGCTGGCGGATGTGCTGGAGCTGGTGGAGCGCACCGGTCACAACACCATTGCCGTCACCGACGACGGCACGCCGAACGGCAAGCTGTGCGGCATCGTGACCAGCCGTGATTACCGCGTCAGCCGCATGGAAATGACTGTAAAGGTGAAAGACTTTATGACGCCGCTTGCGCGCCTTGTCACTGCGCCGGACACCACGACGCTCAAGGAAGCCAACGACATCATTTGGGAGCACAAGCTCAATTCGCTGCCGCTGGTCGACAAGGACGGCAGACTGGTGTATATGGTGTTCCGCAAGGACTATTCGCAGCACAAGGAAAATCCGCAGGAGGTGCTCGACGAAAGCAAGCGGTATCTTGTCGGCGCGGGCATCAATACGCTTGACTATGAACAGCGCGTACCGGCACTGGTCGAGGCGGGCGCGGACGTGCTGTGCATCGACTCCTCCGAGGGGCACAGCTGCTGGCAGGCGAAAACGCTGAAATTCGTGCGCGAGAAGTACGGCGACAGCGTGAAGGTCGGCGCGGGCAACGTGGTGGATCGCGACGGTTTTCTGTTCCTTGCCGAAGCGGGCGCGGACTTCATCAAGGTCGGCATCGGCGGCGGCTCCATCTGCATCACCCGTGAGCAGAAGGGCATCGGCAGAGGACAGGCGACGGCGCTCATTGATGTGGTGAATGCGCGCAATGAGTACTATGAAAAGACCGGCATCTATATTCCTGTTTGCTCCGACGGCGGCATTGTGCACGAT
>URNF01000157.1 GCA_900549155.1 uncultured Oscillospiraceae bacterium
CAGGTCATGCTCATCGAGGAATCGATGGCGGCGGCGGTCGGCGCGGGACTGGATGTGGAAGCGCCGCGCGGCTGCATGGTCGTGGAGATCGGCGCGGGCACGACCGATGTGGCAGTCATGTCGCTCAAAGGCGTTGCGTCCTCCTGCTCGCGGCGCGTGGGCGGTGATGCCTTTGACGAGGCGATCATCCGCTATGTGCGGCAAAAGCATCGTTTGCTCATCGGCAATCTCAGCGCCGAGCGCCTGAAAATTGAGATTGGCAAGGTGACAGACAGCGCCGAGGAAAAAGAAACGACGGTCAGCGGACGCGATGCCGTGAGCGGTTTGCCGCGCGTGTGCGCGATCACGTCAACCGAAATCCTGGAAGCGGTGTATGAACCGCTGCAGGAGATCCTGCACACCATTCAGAACGTGCTGGAAAACACGCCGCCCGAGCTGTCGGCGGATATTTACGACAACGGCATCATCCTCACCGGCGGCATGGCGCAGCTGCGCGGTATGACGGCGCTTGTGTCCGCGACAACAGGCATCTGCTGCCGCGTGGCGGACGATCCGATGCACTGCGTGGCACGCGGCGCGGCGATGTCGCTGAAATATGTGCATCTGCTGCGCTCCGGCGTCTATGACATCGGCAAATTTCTCTATGACGGGAGCACTACGCTGACAAATTGATGAAATTGCCAATATAGTTTATCCGTCTCGCGGTCATACTAACCGCGAGGAGAGGAAAACGATGCGTGGTGTTATCAAAGGCTTTACAATACTTGTATTTATCATAACCGCGACGGTGTGGGCACTCATCGGCTATTACACCGCCGCTATGCCGCAGCAGTTCAGCGTCACCGAGGGCAAAACGCTGCGCCTCGACGGAGTGGTCACGGCTGTCAGGGACAGCGACAACGAAACCGCCAGACAGGCAGCGCTTGTGAACGGGACGACGCACAATGAAACGCTGCGGCTTTTCGGCATATTTCCGATCAAAACGGTGCGTGTACAGGTGGTGGAGCAGCCGGTGGTCGTGGTGGCGGGCGTGCCGTTTGGCATCAAGCTGTACACCGACGGTGTGCTCATTGTGGGCTTCACCGATGTCGACACCTCCGCAGGTCCTGCCAACCCCGCACGCACGGCGGGACTGCGCGTCGGCGATGTGGTGGTGTCGGTGAACGGGCGTGCGGTGAACACCAACGAGGAACTGAAAGCCGCCGTCGAAAGCTCCGGCGGCAGCTATATGACCTTTGTCATTCGGCGCGACAACCTCGATTTTTCGGTGAAATTCCGCGCGGTGCGCTCACAACTGGAAAATTGCTATAAATCCGGCTTTTGGGTGCGGGACAGCTCCGCCGGCATCGGGACGCTGACGTTTTTTGATCCCGACGAGGGCTTTTTCGGCGGACTGGGACACGCGGTGTGCGATGTGGACACCGACGAGCCGCTGCCGATCTCGGCGGGGGAGATCGTCGCGGCGGAGATCTATGATGTGGAAAAGGGCGGCACGGGGTCCGCCGGTTCGCTTTGCGGTGCGGTGGGCGACGATGCGATCGGCAAGCTGGTTGAAAACGGCGGCGCGGGCGTGTTCGGCACGCTGATGCGCATCCCCGGCGCGTGCTTTCGCACCGTGCCGGTCGCCATGAAGCAGCAGGTCACGACGGGGAAGGCGCAGGTGCTCACAACGGTTGAGGGCACGACGCCGCAGCTGTATGACATTGAGATCGTGCAGATCCGCTACAGCGAAACGGCACTGACAAAAAACATGACGATCCGCGTGACCGATCCGACGTTGCTTGAAAAAACGGGCGGCATCGTGCAGGGCATGAGCGGCAGCCCCATTTTGAAGGACGGGCGGCTGGTCGGCGCGGTCACACATGTGCTTTTGGACGATCCGACCACCGGCTATGCCATCTTTGCGGAAAATATGCTGGAGCGGGCACAGGCAGCAGTCGAAAAAGCCGCCGCATAAACTGCGCATTTGCGCATTTTTTGCGGCGACTGTTGACGGATGGAGAACGCTGTGCTATACTGGCAAAAGAGATGAGAGTGATGATTCCCCTGCCGATCTGCGGCAGGGGAACCGCTTTTTTCTCGCAGCGTTTTTGGGAGGGATACATATGGTGGTTTGGGTTCTTTTGCGCTCTTTGGCAGCGGTGCTGGTCGGTACGCTCATCGGCAGCGAACGCGCGCGGCACGGACGCGCCGCAGGCATGCGCACGCACATTCTCGTTTGTCTCGGTGCCTGCATGACGTCGATGACCAGCTATTATGTTTCACAATGTCTGGATATTCCCGGTGACGTTTTCCGTATTTCCGCGCAGGTGATCTCCGGCATCGGTTTTCTCGGCGCGGGCATGATCATCCTCAAAAACAACAATATGATCGCGGGACTGACGACCGCTGCAGGCGTTTGGACGACCGGCACCATCGGTGTGGCGCTGGGCTATGGGTTCTATGTCGGTGCGGCGGTGGTGACGCTGTTGTTTTTGGCGGCGACCATTCTGTTTGCCAAATTTGAGCGCAAGCGCAAAAGCACCGAGGCGGTGTATCTCGAGGTGGACGATCTCTATAAGGTCAATGCCGTCATCACGGCGCTGCGGCAGCAGCTGCCGACCGACTTTTCCTGTCAGATCGTTGCGCCGAAAAGCGAAAAGGACGGCAACGTGGGACTGAGCATCCTCATCGAGGGCAATACCGAGGTGGACGTGGATGCGCTGTGCAACATCGACGGTGCCGCCTATGCCGTGAAAGAATAAGATACGTGAAAAGGAGCGGCTCGGAAATTTCTTCCGAGCCGCTCGTTTTTGTAGC
>URNF01000158.1 GCA_900549155.1 uncultured Oscillospiraceae bacterium
CCCGCCGATCTTGTATGTGGTTCTCTCGCCGTGGTAAACGATTGCCTGCTCCTCAGACTGTATAGCCCTGATAAAGTCAATGATGACATCGAATACCCGATTGCGTTCATTCATATTGTTTCCTCATGATGACAGCTTGTCTGTATACCACCACACTCATGCAGATAGCCAAGCAACCGCAGCACCCCCCCGCAACGAAATATTTTCTGTCTTTTTTAGCTTTTGCTCTCTCTCGGGCCATCTTGGTTTGGTACTCACTGGATTGGACATATTTTCGGACACCATTGTGTACCCAAATGTTGTCAGTGGTTGTAGAAGATGCCATTGCTTCTAAAAAAGTGGGTTCATTTATGAATTTGTTTGTTTGTACAATTCCACTTATTGAAAAAATGGTTGCAAGTACTCCTGACAAAAAAATGCCTAAGGCAAACACAAACAACTTCTTAGCAGGATTGTATTTTTTGCCCATATCGTTCCCCTCCATTATTTTTTCAAAGCACTCAAAAAATTGTGCCGTCATTAAAGTATCACAAAATGAGATAATTGTCAATACTCTATTTTAGCAAAGATTATAATCACAGCGGAGGGATTCTATGCGATTGAAAGATGTACGAGAAGATTGGGATGTAACGCAAAGCGAGATTGCTGCGTATCTGCATATCAAGCAGAACACCTATTCGCAATATGAGACGGGGCAGCGTGGTCTGCCGGTTGATATTCTGATCAAGCTGGCAAAGTATTATAAAACCTCAACGGATTATCTCCTCGGGCTGACGAATGACAGCCGCCCGTATGCGGATTTGCCCAATAAAAAACGATAGCCTGTGTGTTATGCATGGGCTATCGTTTTTTGTTCGGCTGTTTTTTATAAAGAATCGCGGCGAGCAGCTCATAAAGCTCATGACGCTGGGGCTGACCGAGGCAGAGGCAGAGGAACAGATCATCAGCGGATTCTTGAAATAAGCGCAAAAAAAGAAGCCCCGTCGGGGCTTCTTTTTTTGCGTTCAATTTCAGATATCCAGCTTCATGTCGCCGAACTTGATCCATCCGATCTTGCGCAGGATCTCGCTGAACAGCAGCGACAAAAGCGCAGGCAGGATGAAGCAAATGACGGCGATGCCGATCCACATCATTGCCCCGCCGTCGGGCATGGCGGTCACGATGCCGAGCGGGCCGACCAGTCCGCAGGTGCCCATGCCGGCGGAAACGCCGGTGCATTCCAGCTTGAACACCGTTGTGGACAGAGGACCGGTGATCATGGATGCCAGCGTTGCGGGGATCCAGATGCGCGGATTTTTCACGATGTTGCCCATCTGCAGCATGGAAGTGCCGAGTCCCTGCGCAATGACGCCGCCGAATCTGTTTTCACGGAAGCTGATGACTGCAAAGCCGATCATCTGCGCACAGCAGCCCGCCGTTGCCGCACCGCCCGCAAGACCCGTGATGCCGATCATGGCACAGATGGCGGCGGAACTGATCGGCAGCGTCAGCGCGATGCCGACGGCGGCGGACACCAAAATGCCCATGATGATCGGCTGCATGACGGTGGCGGTGTTGATGAACCAGCCGATCCAATACATGCACCACGCGATGAGCGGGCAGGTCAGGCGCGCGACAAGCACGCCCGACAGGATGGTGACGATCGGGGTGACCAGGATGTCGATCTTCGTTTCCTTTGAGACCATCTTGCCAAGCTCCACGGCGACAATGACGGCAATGAGCGCGCCCGCAGGACCCGCCGTGATGGTCTTTTCGACGCCGTCGAGCATAAATGTGCCGCCGAAGCCGTTTCCGGCATAGCCGACAGCTGCAGCGCACAGCATCACCAGCGTCGGCGCGTGCAGCGCGTTGGCGATGGCAATGCCCAGCGCCGCGCCCGTGACGGCGGTAGCGCAGTCGGCAAGATCCTTCAAAAGCGCGACACCGATATAGGTATACAGTGTGTTGAAGATCGTGCCGATGAGCAGGGACGCAAACAGTCCGAGCGCCATTGACCCCATGGCGTCGATAAAATAGGTGTGCAGCGACGGGTGAATGTCCTTGCGGTCAAGGAATGCGCGGAATTTTGTCATGATGGCAACCCCTTTTGTATATTTGTTGAATAGCATACTGTAAATGCCGCCGTTTGTCAATCCTTCCAAACGATGGAAAAGACATAGTCGCCGAAAACCGCCGTTTGGACGGCACAGCCGCAAACGCGCGGGAAAAGCCCGTTTTCGTCGGCGGTCGGGACGGTCAAAAGTCCGATGGAAAGCCCGCGCCCGTCGAGCTTCGAAAACGCTTCCTTGCGCGTCCAGACCTCGGTGAACCGCACGGCATCGCTGCCGATATAGGCACATTCCTCTGCTGTGCAGATGCGACGCATGACGGCGTTTCGCAGCGTGATCCTCTCGATGTCCGCACCGACGGGCGCGCTGTGCACGGCGCAGAGGACGAGCTCCCCCGAGTGGCTGATGCTGAAATGCACGGCGGCATTTTCGACAAACGGCTTGCCTTGTGCCGTGCGGCAGATGCGCAGCGCGGCGGGGGCCAGCCCCGTTTCCTTTGCCAGCATGCGGCGGGCAAGCGCTTCGCCGTCCGTTTCGGCAAGCGGCGCGATCTCGAACCGCATCAGAGAACCCCCGTTTCCTTTGCGGAAGCGATATACCGCTCCGCCTGCGTGGAGAAAAGACGGTG
>URNF01000159.1 GCA_900549155.1 uncultured Oscillospiraceae bacterium
CCTCACAGGCAGCGGCAGCAGCGTTGCCTTCGCCGATGCCGGGGCCGATACCTGCGATCATCGCCGCACCCGCGCCGAGAGCGCATCCTCCGAGAATGATGCCGATTGCCAGTTCCAACATAATTTTGTCCTCCGTTTTGTTATTTTTCCGCGTCGGCAGCCGCCGCGCGTTGTTTACGTTCTGCTTTTTTGCGTTTCCTTGCGGCATAGTCGTCCGCAGGGAAGCCGCCGGAAATATACAGCATGGTCAGCATGGCGAAAATGAACGCCTGCAAAAGACCGCTGAAAATGTCGAAATAGAGACTGAGCACCGCCGGCAGACCGATCTGCAACAGCGGAATGTCCCCGAGCACGCCCGGCAGCCAGCCGAGCAGCGTTTTGGACAGCCCCTGCAGCCCCGCGCCGATGAGCACCGAAATGACCGCACCGGACAGCACGTTGCCATAGTGACGAAACGCCATGGAGATCGGCGTCGCGACCTCGCTGATGACATTGAGCGGCGTCAGGATGACAGGCTCGCAAAAGCTTTTGAGATAGTGCAAAGGTCCGCACTTACATTTATAATAGGTGATAAGGAAAAATACAAGCAGCGCCCAGCCGCCGACCACGTTGAGATCCGCCGTCGGGGCGGTCAGCCCGATGAGCGTCAAAAGGCTCGAAAACGCCGAAAGCCCCATGATCGCCGCGATGAACGGCGAAAAGCTCTTGAAATAGGGATCCATGTTGTCGCGGATGAGCCCGTCCGTCTTTTCCACGATCCACTCCGCCAAAAGCTGCCGCTTTGTCGTCGGCTTGGCGGCGATGCCGTGCGTCAGATACAGGCAGAGGAAGAGGATCGTCAGCGAAACGAGCGCGGAGTTGACCTGCGACTCGGTGATGGGCAGATCCTGCAACGGCATCGGGATCGTGAAATAGATGAGCGAGCCGGAGATGTCGATATCCGCCGATGAGGGCGTCGTCAGCACCTTGAGCACCATGCCGCACACAAGCGGCAGCAGCGCAAGGCTCAAAAGCAGCACATCCACCGCCACAAAGCCGCGGCTTTTTTTCGTCATGCAGCGCACCTCCTATTTGTCCTGCCGCTTGTCAAAAAGCGGACGCAGCGCGATCGCGATGCGCGGAAAGAACAGCGGCACCAGCAGTGTGACAAGATTAAAAACCGACGGCAGCAGCACACCGACCAGCACCGCCAAAAACAGCGCCAGCATACGCAGCACTTGCGACAGCTTCATGATGGACGCAGCGTGCTTTTCCTCCTTGTCCACCGCTTTTTGCACCGTCAGCCCCATTGCAAAAAAGTTGCCGACAGCGGCAAAGCCGGAAAGCAGGTTGCCCCACAAAACCGGCAGCGACCACCACCCGCCGACAAGAAACACAGCCTGCATCAGCAAACTGAGCAGCACTACCCACAGTGCCACAAAGCCGGTCTCCCGCCGCACCACGGCATCTACCTTTGCCACAGCCATTCCTCCTCACGCTGAATTATCCCCAGTTTACCACAAATCCTGCAAACCCGCAAGCCCCTTTTATACGGACAAATCGGGGCAAATGTCCGAATTTTACGCAGTTTTCAAAACCTGTCCGTCTATTTTGCCCCTTGCAACGGGAAAAATTATGTGGTAAGATAGTGGCTGCACAAAATAAATGAAAAGGAGTGGGCGGCATGTTTGAGGACATCACCCGTGCGGCGGCACAGGCGACGGCAGAGCTTTGCGACGCGGCAGGGCTGAAGGCGGGCGATCTTTTCGTGGTCGGCTGCTCCACAAGCGAGGTGTGCGGCAGCCGCATCGGAACGGACTCCCGCCCCGAAATCGCCCGCGCGGTGTGCGACGGTATTCTCAGCATCCTGCACGCGCGCGGCATTTTCCTTGCGGCGCAGTGCTGTGAGCATCTGAACCGCGCCCTCATCGTCGAGCGCGCCGCCGTGCCGCACACGGACATCGTCAACGTCGTGCCGCAGCCGAAGGCGGGCGGCTCGTTTGCCACGGCTGCCTATGCCGCCTTTTCCGATCCCGTCGCCGTTGAGCACGTCCGCGCCGACGCCGGCATGGACATCGGCGACACGCTGATCGGTATGCACCTGAAAGAGGTCGCCGTGCCGGTGCGCCTGTCAGTCAAAACGATCGGCGAAGCGCCGCTCGTCTGCGCCCGCACCCGCCCGAAATTCATCGGCGGCGTGCGCGCGCACTACGACGAGAACCTGCTCTGATGCGGGATATTCCGGTTTTTACCGTTCCGTCGGGCATCGCGACGCTGATCCTGCGGGAAATTCCGCCGCGTGGGGAGGCTTACGTCCTCCTGCGCGGCGTTTTTACCTCGCAGGAGGAGCTGCTGACCGAGTGCGCGCGGTTTTGCCGCGCGGCCGGGGCGGAGCGGGTCTATTACGGCGGCGCGGACGTTCACGCGGACGAAGCGGCCTATGCCACGCTGCTGCCGCGCTCGATCCTGCGCACGGCGCTGCCGCCGACCGGGGCGCTGGCCGTGCCGATCCGACCCGACGAGGCAGACGAATGGCAGCGGCTGTATCGCGAACGCTTTCGCAGCGTCCCTGCGGCCGCGAGTGTATGCGACGCGCGCGGCGCCTGCTTCGTGGTCGAAGGCGGACGGCGCATCGGCCTCGGCGC
>URNF01000160.1 GCA_900549155.1 uncultured Oscillospiraceae bacterium
GTGCGCCCGCCGCATAGACAGCGTCCATAAAGGAGCGCTGCTCCACCGCCGTCACCAGCGCAGGCACGCTCACAGCCGCGCGGGGCTTGATGACCTTATAGGCGCACACCTTTTGCATGAAATATCGCAGCATCATGCAGGCATAGTCAAAATCCGCGATTACGCCCTTTGAAAGCGGGCGGATGACCTCGATGGATGCGGGCGCGCGCCCCTGCATGGCATAGGCTTCCTCGCCGCAGGCAAACATTTTTCCCGTGTGCGTGTTGACGGCGATCACGGCGGGCTCGTCCAGCACCACGCCCTTTCCCGCGGCATAGATCACCACCCGTGCCGTGCCGAAATCAATCCCAAAATCCTTCGTTGTCATCCTGTCCAACCTTTCCGTCCTGTTCTTCATGCGGTCTTGTGAGCGCGATCGCCGCGACATATACGCGCTGTGCGCCGTAAATTTTCAGCATTTTCGCACATTCGTTGGTCGTCGCACCCGTTGTGACGACATCATCCAAAAGCAAAATGCGTTTTCCCTCTGTTAATTCTTTGTTCGTGACATCAAATGCACCCAGCAGATTGCTGCGGCGCTGCTCCATCGTGAGCAGCTTTTGCGACGGCGTGTCAAAGCATTTGCGCAAAAGCCGCACATACGGAATGTGAAATTCCTTTGCGATCCCTTTTGCCAGCGGCTCGACCTGATCGAACCCGCGCTCGCGTTTTGCAGCGGGGCGAAGCGGCACGGCGGTGACCACATCCACGATGCGGTCACCCAGCGCGCGGCAGATGCTGTTTGCCATCTCTCCGACAAAAAACGCCGTGCGATCGACGTCCTGTATATGTTTATACAGCGACACGCCGTGTTGGGCAACGCCCTCATAATAGAACGGCGCCGCGATCCCGTCGGACAGAAAGCTGTCCTGCTTGCAGGTGCAATGCACTTTCTCTCTGCCGCAGACGCGGCAGACCTCACCGAGAATGGAAACCTCCGGGCACGCCTTGCCGCACGCGGGACAAAGCGGCTTCTCGTGCGGAGTGATCACCGCGTCGCACAACGCACAGCGCGGCGGGAACAGCAGATCCTTCAGCGTGTGCAGCATGTCAGGTCGCCTCCCGTGTCAAAAAAGCGGTGAGCGCACTGTAGCGCAGCGTTTTGCGATTGTTTTCGATCATGTCCCACAGCGTCTGTTCGTCGCCGACCATGATGAGCAGCTTTTTGGCACGCGTGATGGCGGTATACAGCAGATTGCGATAGCAAAGCTGCCGCTGCTGCCCGAACATGGTGAGCACCACTGCGTCAAATTCGCTGCCCTGACTTTTGTGCACCGTGATGGCATAGGCAAGCTCCAGATCCTGCAGATCCTCACGCGTATAGGTGGCGACGCGGTTATCATAGCGCACCGCCACCGTGCCCTCGGCGCGGTTGACTTTTTCCAAAACGCCGATGTCGCCGTTGAAAACACCCGTGCCGACCTCGCCGTTATCCCGCACCCAGGTGATGTCATAGTTATTGTGGTTGTGCATCACCTTATCGCCGACGCGCAGCACACTGCCCATCGCCTTTATCTCTGCCTTGTCGGCGGCGGGCGGGTTGAGCAGCTCCTGCAGCTGCTCGTTGACACGTATCGTGCCAAGCTCGCCGCGGCGACCGGGACACAGCACCTGCAGCCCGTCCCAGCAGGTCAGGTGATACGTTTCCGGCAGGCGCGTCTTGCACAGCTCCAAAACCGTGTCCGCTGCCGCGCGGTAGTTTGCGCGGCGCATGAAAAAGAAGTCGCCGTTTTTGCCGTTCATTCTGGGCAGATTGCCCGCCAGCACCGCGTGTGCGCCGATGACGATGGCGCTTTGCTGTGCCTGTCGGAAGATTTCGGTCAGGCACACGGTCGGCAGACATCCCGCCGCCAAAAGGCTTTGCAGCACACAGCCCGCGCCCACGGACGGCAGCTGGTCGGCGTCGCCCACCAAAATGAGGCGGCACGCCTTCGGGAGCGCCCGCAGCAGCGCCTCAAACAGCAGCGTGTCCACCATGGACAGCTCGTCCACGATGACCACATCCGCTTCCAGCGGATTTTTTTCGTTGCGGTTGAAGGTCAAGCGGTCGTCCTCGTCCCACTGCACCTCCAAAAGGCGGTGCAGCGTCTTTGCCGATTCGCCCGAAAGCTCGGTCATGCGCTTTGCCGCTCTGCCCGTCGGCGCGGCAAGCTGCACAGAAAGCCCCTTGTGCTGCGCCATGAAGATCATGCCGTTGACGGCGGTGGTCTTGCCCGTGCCCGGTCCGCCCGTCAAGATCATGACATGATGCGTCGCGGCAGCCGAAAGCGCGGCGCGCTGCTGCTCGGCATAGTGAATGTGCAGCTTTTTTTCCAGCCTATCGATGTCGGCAGCAGCGGTCGTTTCGGAAAGCGCCGCCATTTCCCGCAAGCGGGCGGCGATATATTTTTCCGCCATATAGTACTGCGGCAAAAACACAAAGGCGACGCCCTGCAGGTCCTCACCGTAGACCGCGCCTTTCTCCTTCATGTGCTCCAGCACCGCCAGCATTTCCTCAACCGTCGCGCCGAAGATATACTCGTTTTC
>URNF01000161.1 GCA_900549155.1 uncultured Oscillospiraceae bacterium
GGGCAACGGCGGCCTTGTCCGCGTGCAGCATTTCCGCAAGCCGCGCCTGCGTGCAGCCGGGGTGGTGCCGCAGCGCGTGAATGAGATCGATCTCCGCCGTGCCGACGCCCTCTTCCCGCATGGAAAGCAAAACGAGCTTTTCCGCCTCCCGCGCAATTTTCGTGATCTTCCGTTCGGTAATGTCCATATCTATGCACTCCCCACGTTATTTGGTTGTATCTACATCGTTGTACCTACAACCATTATAGCCCCCGCCCGCCTTTTGTCAAGTCTGTCTTTTCCGGCAGCAATTCTGTCAAAGGCGGTTGATGTATGGAATAAACTGTGGTACAATGTCAAAAACAGCCGCATGATCGGGATGCCGCCGCGCTCCCGATCACGCGGGCTGTAATGCGGAGGTGGGCAATGGGCAACAAAAACACAAATCTGCAGGCGGCAAAGCGTGCGAAGGACGACGAATTTTATACGACATATGAGACCGTCGAGCAGGAGGTCATGCATTACAAAGCGCACTTTGTCGGCAAAACGGTGCTGTGCAACTGCGACGATCCGTCCACATCCAATTTTTGCAGATTTTTTCTGCAAAACTTTCATGTTCTCCGACTGAAAAGACTGATCTGCACATCCTATGCCGCTGCGCACGCAGAAGACAACCGCGCAAACGGCTATGTTCTCGACGTCACCGCGCCCACCGTAAGCACTGCGCTCTCGACCGTCAAGAGACTGCATGGGGACGGCGATTTCCGCAGCGATGAATGTGTCGCCTACCTCAAAGCAGCCGATATCGTGGTCACCAATCCCCCGTTCTCGCTGTTCAAGGAGATGGTGGCGGAGATACGCAAATATAAAAAGAGCTTTCTGCTCATCGGCAATCAAAATGCGTTGACCTATAAAGAGATATTTCCCCTGATCCAAAACAACGAGGTGTGGACGGGCTATCGGTTCGGCGAAATGAAATTCCGCGTGCCGCCGTCGTCCGAGCCGCGCACCACGCGCTATTGGGTGGATGAAGACGGACAAAAATGGCGCAGCATGGGAAATGCCATGTGGCTCACAAATCTGGATAACGACAGACGCCACAAAGAGTTGCCCCTGACCAAAAAATATAACGCCGCAGACTATCCGAAATATGACACCTACGATGCGATCCATGTGCGCTCCATAACCGACATCCCCTGCGACTACGCAGGCGTCATGGGCGTCCCGATCACCATTGTAAACCGCTATAACAGCGATCAGTTCGAAATTGTGGGCGAAGCCAATCACGGATCGGACAGCGCATACGATCTGTTCAAGCCGACTGTCAACGGTAAGGAAGTGTTCAAAAGAATTCTCATCCGCAACAAACGGCTGAAAAAGGAGAAAAACGATGGACAGTAACTATTGGAAAAACGCCTATCAGGATACGTGGGATATGTCCGCCAAAAGAGAAAACGCCATCATTAAATGGATAGCCGACACCACCGGACTTACGGCAAAGAGCATCGGTCTCGGCGCGGGGACAAAGGATTTCATAAGCGGCAGTGCCGACGAGAACGGGCATCAAAAGGGCGATGCCGATCTGCTTGTTGTCGGCACAAATATATACATCGAGGTCACAGGCCCTTTGTCCAAAAGCGTGCCGCCCGACAGCCCCCTGTGGTTTCGCCCCGATAAATTTGAAAACGCCGGAATGAACATACAAAACGGGCACGACACCTTTTTTGTCCACCACTGCCCGTCGGCGAAGCTCTGGCGTGTTATCCATATGGATGAAGCCCTTTTCCAAAGATACCAAAACGGCGCTTTCCCCATAGTAACCCCGACCATCCGGGGCAGGAAGGAAACATACGTCGCCGTGCCGAGCGATGATCCCTGCGTCCTGCCGCTGTGTCATCTGAAACAATATTTCTCAAATATAAAGTCGTCGATGTAGGAAAAGGCGGAAAATTTTCGAAGCCGCACGCGGTTCATTCTCCCTCGGAGAAACAAAGGGGCGTCGCATAAGACCGCCCGTCAAAAAACGCCGTTTCACCCACATCGCCGCTCTCAAAAAAAGCAGCCGAAAACGGGATCTTCCCGCTTTCGTCTGCTTTTTTATAACGTGATCATCGGACGACTTCCGCTTTTTCAAATTGTATCCTGCATGTGAAGTTTTCGGGATCTGCATCAAGATCACATAGATCGATCTCCAAAACAAAGCCCCCGTCGCATGCCGTCAGTCTGTCGGAAAGCCACCACGAGGTTTTTCTGTTTTCAAGCGAAGCAGCGGGCGTCAACAGCTTATAGTTATACAACCGTATTTCCTTGACGGAAGTGTCATACAGCGCCCCCTTGCCGTCGATCTTCAGCTTCAGCAAATTGCGGATGCCGCTGCGCTTTTGCCCGTCAAATGTACCATAATCACGCGGAAACACAAGGCTTTCAACCGCCATGATGCCGGCATCGTGCAATCCGCTTGCCCAGTACCATGCGGGCAGGCTTTCGGCTTGCTGCGCAACATGCTTTTTGCTTGCCATAGCTACCCCCTCTTTTTTGCCATACAAAACCCACAAGGGTCAGCGGCGGTATTCTAC
>URNF01000162.1 GCA_900549155.1 uncultured Oscillospiraceae bacterium
GTTTCCTTGCTCCTGCGGTTTTTAGACAGCCTCACAGTGTGTCAAAAAACAAGTTCTTTGACACACTGAAAGGCAACGCTTTGCGTTGCCTTTTTTAAAAAACGTGAAAATTATGGTTGCACCGGGCGGCGGATGCTTTTATAATAGGAATGTCAAACTGCGGCGTCCTTGCGCCGACAAAGGGGTTTTGTCAATGAACATTCTGGAAAAGCTCAGCAGTGCGCCGATGTATCTCATCTGCGGCGGCATTGTCGCGTTTGTCGCTTTGCTGTGTGTGGTGTTTATGGTGCGGGCATACCGCACCGGAAAAGCGATCGGCATGGATACCGCAAAAATGAAACGGGTGATCGTTTCCAGCGCGACCTTTTCGGTGCTGCCGAGTGTCGGCATTTTGCTCGGCGTGATCGCGCTTTCCGGCAGTCTCGGTATCCCGTGGCCGTGGCTGCGGCTTTCGGTCATCGGTGCGCTGCATTATGAAACACAGGTCGCCCAGGCGGCTGCCGAACAGGTCGGCATGGAGAAGCTGTCCGGTGAACAGATGACGGCGTCCGGCTTTGCGACGATCGCGCTTTTGATGAGCGTTTGCATCATGTGGGGCATGATTCTCTCCATCCTGTTCAACCGCAAATACACGAGCCGTCTGAACAAAAGCGAGAAAAAGGGCGGTGCTTTGGGATTTGGGGACACGGCGATGACCGCTATGTTCATCGGTCTTGTCAGCGCATATATCGGCAGCTATATCGGTGCGTTCATATCTTCCGACGGACTTTTCACGTTTGCGGGCGACTTGACGCCGCTGATCGTTGTGGCGGTGTCGGGAGCAACGATGGCGCTGTTTGTGTGGCTTGGGAAAAAGCCGAAGCTGGCATTTGTGGAAAACTTTTCGATCGCTGTCAGTATGCTGCTCGGCATGGCGGCGGCAGTACTTGTGCACTTGGTATAAGGGGGTTATGTCATGGAACAGAACGAAAATCTGAATTGGGAAAAATATGCAAGGTCCACCCATCGCATCGGGCGCATTGCCAGCCTTATTGTACTTATTATGCTGGTCGGTGCACCGTTCCTGATCGGCAAATATCTCGGCGCCTATCCGGACCTCGCTGCGGCGGGCAAGGGCTTTTTCTCGGTCGGACTTATCTGGACGATCAGCAGCGTTGCGGAATTTCTGATCTATACCCCCATGCTCGGCTCGGGCGGCGGCTATCTCGCGTTCATCACGGGCAACCTCATCAACATGAAAATTCCGTGCGCGGTCAACGCCCGTGATATGGTGGGGGCAAAATCCGGCACACGGGAAAATGAGATCATTTCCACGTTGTCCATTGCGACATCCTCGCTGGTGACGATCTTGGTGCTCGCCATCGGTGTGGCGGCGCTGACGCCGCTGCGTCCGCTGCTGCAGGAACCGGCACTGCAGCCCGCCTTCGATAACGTTGTGCCCGCGCTGTTCGGCGCAATGGCGTATAAATATTATCGGAAGAACATGAAAACGGCGTTGGTGCCGCTGACGGTCATGAGCCTGCTTTTCATGTTGGTGCCGTCGCTTGTCGGTTCGACGAGCTTTATGATTATTCCGTCCGGCGCAATGGCGATCGGCATGGCATATTATTTCTATAAGAAGAAAATTAGGGAGGAGCGCACATGAAGATCCTTTTGCTTGTTTTGGCGGGCATTCTCGGACTTTTTGTCCTCTTGCTGCTCGTCGCTGTCATAAAGACGCTTCTGACACCGTCAAAGACCTCGACCTATACGGCGAAAGAGGATGAGGCGGAGTCGCTGGCGTTGGCAAAAAAGCTCTCCGAAATGATCCGATATGACACCACCTCGCATCAGGGCGTTGCCGAGGTCGAAAAATTTGAGGGCTTTCACAAGGTGCTCGAACGCCTTTTCCCGCTGGTGCATGAACAGCTGGAGCGCACCGACATCGACGGCAACCTTTTGTATTATTGGAAAGGTAAAAGCAGCGAAAAGCCCCTTTTGCTCATGAGCCATCAGGACGTCGTTCCCGCAGAGGGCGAGTGGAAATATCCGCCGTTTTCCGGCGAGATCGCCGACGGTAAGGTGTGGGGCAGAGGTGCATCGGACACGAAATGCTCGGTGATGGCGTTTTTCGAGGCGGTCGAGCGACTGCTTTCCGAGGGCTTTGTTCCGCCGCAGGACGTGTATCTTGCGTCCTCCTGCACCGAGGAATGGGCGGGCGACGGCGCGCCGAAGATCGTGAAAGAGCTGCAGCGCCGCGGCGTGGAGCTGTATCTGCTTTGTGACGAGGGCGGCGGCATCATCAGTGAGCCGATCGGCGGTGTGCACGGCAATTTTGCCATGGTCGGCATTTTTGAAAAAGGAAAAGCCGATGTGAAATTCACCGCAAGAAGCACAGGAGGCCATGCAAGCGCACCTGCAAAGAATACTCCTATCGCAAGGCTTTCGGCATTTGTTAATGAAACCGAAAAGCATTCTCCTTTTAAAAAGAAAATTTCAAAAGAGGTTGCGGCGATGTTTAAGACCTTAGCGCCTTACGCACCCTTCGGAATGAA
>URNF01000163.1 GCA_900549155.1 uncultured Oscillospiraceae bacterium
GGCGCGCAGCAACGGCGGCCACGCCAGCGCCCCCCCGAAAAACACGCCGATCGCGCGTCTTTCCGCCTTTGTGACACATGTGGAAAAGCACAGCCAGTTCAAAAAGCGGATCTCGCCGCAGGTCGCGGCAATGTTCAAGACGCTTGCACCGTATGCCCCGTTTGGCATGAAGCTGCTTTTCGGGAACATCTGGCTTTTCCGCCCGCTTTTGAAAGCGGCACTGCCGGCGGTCAGTGCACAGGCGGGGGCGATGCTCAAAACCACCGTTGCGTTCACCATGCAGTCCGGCTCGGATGCCTGCAATGTCATCCCGCAGGAAGCGACGCTTGCCGCCAACATGCGCTTCATCCCGCATCAGGGTGAAAAGGAGAGCCTTGCGATCATGCGGCGGCTGGCGGAAAAATACGGTCTTGAAATGGATATTCTCCACGCCAACGACTATACCGAGCCTGTCGACATTCACGGCAGCGGGTATAAGACGGTGGAAGCGGTGATCGAAAAGACCTTCCCCGGACTTGCCAGCAGTCCGTATGTCATGACCGGTGCGACGGACGCGCAGTTCTATCAGCCGATCTGCAAAAACTGCATCCGCTTTGCGCCCGTGATCTACACGCCGGAGCAAATGAAGGGCATGCACGGACTCAACGAAAATATTGAATACAGCTGTCTGCCCGGCGCGGTGCGGTTTTATGAAAACCTGATCCGCGCAGAGAAGTGACGGGGGACGGTATGGCAAGCACAAGCAAATACAGAAAGACCCTCACCGCTTGCTATCTCGGCTTTGTCACGCAGGCGATCGTGGCAAATTTCACCCCGCTGCTGTTTTTACGGTTTCACACGGAATACGACATTCCCCTTGGGAAGATCGCGCTGATCTCCACCGTCTTTTACATCCTGCAGATCTTCATTGATGTGTTCTGTGCCAAATTCGTGGATGCGATCGGCTATAGGAAAAGCGTGGTGTTTTCGCAGATCCTGTCGTCGGTCGGGCTTGTCGGATTGGCGTTTCTGCCGTCCCTTTTCGGCGATCCTTTTGTCGGTATTCTCATCAGCGTTGTCGTGTATGCGGTGGGTAGCGGTCTGATCGAGGTGCTGGTCAGCCCGATCGTGGAAGCGTGTCCCTTTGAAAACAAGGACAGCGTCATGAGTCTTTTGCATTCGTTCTATTGCTGGGGCGTTGTCGGTGTGGTCGCGCTTTCCACGCTGTTTTTTGCCGTTTTCGGCATGGAGCATTGGCGGATCATGGCGTGCCTGTGGGCGCTGCTGCCGCTGTATAACGCCTATAATTTTGCGGTCTGTCCCATCAACCGTCTGACCGACGACGGCAAGAGCATGACGATCAGGGAACTGTTCGGAAAACCCTGCTTTTGGCTGTTTCTGTGTCTGATGGCGGGGGCAGGCGCCAGCGAGGCGTCGATGGCACAGTGGGCGTCCGCCTATGTTGAGTCGGCACTCGGCTTTTCAAAAAGCATCGGCGACCTTGCGGGACCGTGCATGTTTGCGGTCGCTATGGGGATAAGCCGTGTGATCTACGGAAAATACGGACAAAAGATCGACCTTTCGAACTATATGCTCGGCTCGGGCATCCTGTGCCTTTTGTGCTATCTTTTGGCGGCACTGTCCACCGCGCCCGTTTTCGGGCTTATCGGCTGCATTTTGTGCGGCTTTTCGGTCGGCATCATGTGGCCCGGTTCTATCAGCATTGCCGCAGGGGAGATGCCGCTCGGCGGCACGGGACTGTTTGCACTGCTTGCCATGGGCGGCGATCTCGGTGCATCCGTCGGTCCCGTCGTGATCGGTGTGATCACACAAAGAGCGGCGGACGATATGCGCGTCGGCATGCTGGCAGGCTGCGTTTTTCCGGTGTTTTTGATCCTTGCGATCTGCCTCATAAAAGCGCGTGTGATCAAGAAAAAAGCAGCATAAAAAATACACATCCCGCAGTTCATTTGAACTGCGGGATGTTCTGTATATGCAAAATTAACCGATAAGCCCGATGATGAAAATGGCAAGGATCATGATGGGCAAAACGCAGAGGAACACCCATTTCATCCAGGAAGCAACCTTCGGTCCTTTGCCGAGATTGGCTTCCGCCTGATAGTTCTTGAAGCCCCAGCCCCAGCGCGTGACGCAGAAGAGGAGATAGACAAGCGAGCCGAGCGGCAGCAAAATGTTGCTGACAAGGAAGTCCTCACTGTCGAGAATGTCGCGCCCGCCGATCGGATGGAAACCGCTCCACAGGTTATAGCCGAGCATGCAGGGAACGCTCAAAATCAGGATCAGCACACCGTTGATAAGTGCTGCCTTTCTGCGGCTCCAGCCGAAGGTGTCCATGCAGGTGGACATGATGTTTTCGATGACCGCAATGACGGTGGAGAACGAGGCAAAGGTCATGAACAGGAAGAAAAGCGTGCCCCACAGACGACCGCCCGTCATGTTGACAAACACATTCGGCAGGGTGACAAAGATCAGACTCGGGCCGGAGGTGACTTCTACGCCGTAGCTGAAGCAGGCGGGGAAGATGATAAG
>URNF01000164.1 GCA_900549155.1 uncultured Oscillospiraceae bacterium
ACGGCGGCAGCCTCTTTTTTATTGACGGCTTCGCTGTGTAAGAAGGGGAGCAGCGTGTTCATCTGTTTTTCTGACGGCACCCGGTTTGGCTTTTGCTGCTTTCCCTCTATTTGTAGGGAAGCGTTGGCCGGATTGGGGTACTGGGGGTGCTGTTCATACACGATGCGTATACAGTCGACGACCTTTTTTATCGTGCTGACTGAAAGTCCCCTTTCAAAAGCAAGATGATTTGCAAGACCTTGTACAATGTCGGTTGTAATACGGTTTACTCGCATTTGTGCCAGTGGGACATACCCGTGATAAGTTATATCTGCATTCTTCATAGGTCGCAGCGCAGTGTTGATTGTAGAAAGAACACTCCGAAAGTATGCAGGAGAAATGTGCGAAATCTGCTCTGCGGGGAGCAGGGCATGGGCTTGCAGCTTCTCTATGTATTCAGTCAGCCAAGTATCAAATAAGGGACCATCGGCTTGTTCGGTAATTCTTTCATCATGGGCACGGATCAAGGCTGCTTCCGCCTCGGCTTTGTTGGGAAATCGTTTCGGCAACACATGATATTTTGCGCTTCCGTTGGGTAGGCGACCGATATAGCAGTGACACAAATACTCGCCCTCTTTTTCGGAGATAAAACCGTAACCCTTTTTGCGACGCTTGGACATGATATTCACCTCCGTTTGCCTTTGCTTTTTATCGTTTTAATTGTACCACTGTTGGAGTGGAATTGCAAATATTATGGGTAAGTTCTATTGACAAACCTATCGCCTGGTGGTAGAATAATGCCGGCACGATTAGCTTATTACCATATTTTAAGCTATTAGCATAATGTATTTTTATTCATTTTCAATTCTGAAAAAACAGAATAAACGCGGTAATAACACACTTGGATTTGAAATGTATATTTTCAATTCCGGTGAACAAGGGTTGATTTGTAATCAGCAGGTCGGGGGTTCAAGTCCGTCAACCAGCTCCAACAAAAAGGATACCGCTTTTGCGGTGTCCTTTTTCAATTAGCACTTGAAAAATCGGTTGACGGCGAGAACCCCCGCAGGGATGTTTGCGGCATTTTGCCGCAAACTCCGAGAACTTGCGGAGCAAGTTCCGTTCAAGTCCGCAGGCCGGCTCCAACAAAAAAAGACATCACCGCAAGGTGGTGTCTTTTGTCATGTAAAGCGCGAAATCAAGAGGTTTTGCGGTAGGAGACATGGGTGTCAGCGAATGTATCAAGCGGGCTGAATTTCACATAGGTAGACTGCATTTTTCGGGGTGTAAAGTGGACATACCGTTTCACCATTTCGAGAGAAGTATGCCCCAAGATCGTCTGCGGTCGGTCAACGGATCGGTACGGACCTTGTTATTTTGTGTCACCCGGAGCTCGCTTGCCGTCGGCGGCATTTTTGATTTTGTTAAAGCTGTCGTCCGAAAGACTGTGTTCAAGCAGGCATGCCTCTTTTTCGGCGGTCTTTTCATCCACGCCGACATCGATAAGCCTCTGCTTGAAATAGCAGTGACGTTCATAAATCTTTTCGGCAACCGCACGACCGGTGTCGGTCAGATGCAGCAGATTGTCTTTTGCAGAGATAAAGCCGCCGCTTTTCAGAAGTGATACGGCGCGGCTGACGCTCGGCTTGGTCACACCGAGCCATTCGGCAATGTCGATTGAACGCACGGCGCCTTTTTGGCGCTCAAGGAGCAAGATGGCCTCAAGATAATCTTCACCGGAAGCGTGCAGCTTCATGTCGTTCACATCCTTTCTCATAGGCTTTGAAATGCAGCATGCCCCATCGCCGGCAAGAGCAGACGCACAATAACGGAGTTAGCGTCTGCTAACTGCATTATAACAAAAAGCAAACGGAAAGCCAATCCGTTTGCTGAAAGTTTGGGAGACGCGATCATCCGTAAAAGAACAGACCGCGAAAATCCGATGAGGACCGGAATGTAAGCGCGACGAAAAAGCCGTCGGCCGGAAGCTGTAGCATGAAAAAGTGCTTTCTGCGGCGCTTTGTCGTTGTCAGCCGATGCAGCCGCGCAGGCGCATCAGGGTCAGGCGGTTTCTCACCGCCGGTGAATAGCGCAGGATCTGCTCCTTTAAGTCCTCTCGCACACCGATGTCGGCAAGCGTGCTTTTAATGCCCGTTTCGGCATATAGTGCCGACAGTTCTTCAAACCGCGGCAGCTGCGAAACGATCTCCCGTATGGCGGGGAAGCATTCGCGCAGCCGTTCGCCGGATATGCCCACGGCGCAGTTTTGGCTGTTTTCGTCCAGGATGCCGTCGGTGAGTTTTTCGCCGAACACCGCCTTGATCTCGGCGGCGGGGAAGGGAACATAATCGCGGAAAGTCGCGTCGGCTTTCGCTGTCAGCCTTTGGTATTCTCCGATTGCCAGCAGCGTGCCGACCCCCACCTTTTCGCCGTGCAGGGCATCGGATGCGGTGTCGATGACAGTCGGCTGCATCTCAATGAAATGTGAGATGTGATGCTCCGCGCCGGAGGCGGGGCGGGAATAGCCGAGCATCTGCATGGCAAG
>URNF01000165.1 GCA_900549155.1 uncultured Oscillospiraceae bacterium
TAGAATGCCCTTCTAGGGCTTATTCAAGCCTCCGGCTTAGCCGGAGGTTGTGACTTTTTCATGCATATTCCATCGCGAAAACCGCACAATAGGTTTTGACAGAATGAAAAAGCGAGGGCGGCGCGATGAAGAAATGGGCATGGCTTTTTGTGGGAACGGTGACGCTTTGTGCGGCGGCGTGGTGGGGTGCGAAGGCGGCAAAGCCGCAAACGGTGACACTGCAAACGGTGACGCTGCATGCTGCGGCGGTGGAGCAGACGGTAGGGTGCAGCGGGCGCGTGGAGAAAACGGCACAAACAGAGGTGTATGCGCCGAGCGATTGTGTGATCGGGCGCGTGCTGGCGGAAAACGGACAGAAGGTCAAAAAGGGCGATGCACTTTTTGAAGTCGACCGCGAAAAAACGCTGTCGGTGCTGGCAACACAGGACGGCGCGGCAGCGGCAAGAGCTGCCATGGAAAATGCTGTGCCGCTGACGGTGACCGCCGCGGCAACGGGGACGGTGCAAAGCATCGCGCTTTCCGCAGGAGACACGGCGGGTGTCGGAGAACGCATCGCCGTTATCACCGACAATGCGCCCGTGTGCGTGCGACTTTCCGTTTTGGAACGCTATATCAGCCGCCTTGCGGTCGGGCAGACGGTCGCGGTGTCGGGCATGGGGTTTGCAAAAGAGCAGTATATCGGGCACATCGCGGAGATCGCGGACAGCGCCAAACAGGAGATCGGCACATCCGGTACCAAAACGACGGTGGAAGCGACGGTGACGTTTGACGACGGCGTCACGGACACTTCCCTGCGGGTGGGGCTGACCGCCCGCGCCGATGTGACCGTCGCCGTGCAGCAGGACAGCTTCACCGTGCCCTATGACGCGGTCGGCGAGGACGAAAACGGACGGGAATTTGTGTATATTTTCAAAGACGGGCAGCCGCAAAAGCGCACGATCAAAACGCTGGCGGAGCTGCCCGACGGTTTTCTTGTGAAGGAGGGGCTTGCCGACGGCGAGATGCTGGTGCTGACGCCGCAGCGGGTGACCGCCCGCGCGACCTACAAAGCGGAGGAAAAAGCGCATGCTTGATCTTTTTTCGATGACGCTGCAAAATCTGCGGCGCAGAAAGCTGCGCACGCTGCTCACGGTGGCGGGCATCGCGGTCGGCACGATCCTCATTACCGTCGTTTCCTGTCTCGGCGACACGGGCAAAGCCATCTTCGGTGCAGAGCTGAAAAGCATGGGGCTCGACGGCATCTCCGTTTCGGCAAGCACCGACGACGCGCTCGATGCCCAAACGCTGGCGGCGATCCGCGCGCTCAACACGGTGGCAGCGGCAATGCCGCTTTCCGTGCAGTTTTCGACCGCAGACGTCGGCACATTTGACGGCGACATCATGGCGTGCGGCATTGACGCAGGCGCCGAGCAGGTGATTTCTCTGACCGAGCTGTACGGCAGACTGCTGTCGCGCGGGGATGTCGCGGGTGTGCGGCGGGTGTGCGTCGTGGATGAGTCGCTGGCAAGGGCGGCATACGGACGGGACAACGCCGTCGGCAAAACGCTGTATCTGCAAGCCGAGGACGGCGAGGTCGCCTTTGAGATCGTCGGCGTGTCCAAGGCGGGCAGCAGCGTGCTGCAGAATATCACCGGCTATATGCCCTCGATGGTATATTTTCCCTATACGACGCTGCAGGATCTGACCGGCGTGATGTCGTTTGACCAGATCGCCGTACGGGCAAAGGACACACAAACGCTCGACAGCACAAAGGAAAAGCTCACCGCCGCTTTGAAGCGGCAGGATCGCAGCGGCGCTGTCTATACGGTGCAGGATCTCGCGGCACAGCGGGATAAGCTGTCCGGTCTTATGGATATTATCCGCATGGTTTTGCAGGTTATCAGTGCCATATCTTTACTGGTGGCGGGCATCAGCATCATGACGATCATGCTCGCGTCGGTGAAGGAGCGGACGGTGGAGATCGGCGTCAAAAAAGCCATCGGCGCAACGCCGCACCGCATCATGACCGAGTTTTTGGTGGAATCGGTGATGTTGACCCTCATCGGCGGTGCGGCAGGGGTGGCGATTGCGCTGGCGTTTTGCATTGTCGGCGGTGCGCTGTTTGAAACAGGCATGGCAAACAAGATCGGCGGCATCGTCACCCACTTCGCCAAATCGGAGCGCAGCCTCATCGTAGCCATCATGGTCATTGTCGGCTTCATGAGCGGCGTTCTCTCCAACACCGGCACCGCAGCCGTCCTCATCCCGGTCGTCATCGGCATCGCGACCAAGTCCGGTTACTCCCGTTCCAAGCTGCTGATGCCTCTGGTTTTCGCAGCTGCAATGGGCGGCAATCTCTCCCTCATCGGCGCACCGGGCAACCTCATCGCTCAGAGCGCGCTGAACGAGATCGGCCTGTCCTTCGGCTTCTTCGAGTACGCCATCGTCGGTCTGCCCATCCTGATCGTCGGCATCCTCTTCTACGCCACC
>URNF01000166.1 GCA_900549155.1 uncultured Oscillospiraceae bacterium
CGCCTGTTCGGCGGTGCAGCCGTATGCATAGCCGCCCGCCGCCGACAGCTGCCGCCCCGGTGTGAATGTCACCGTGATGTCGCCCTCGGTGCAGACGGAGACGGTCGCCGCGTCGGTTTTGAGGACGGTGAAGAAGTCGTCTGCCGTGATGTCGCCGTCGGGCAGCGAAAGGCGTCCCGCGGTGTCGCGCAAAAGGGACAGGCGCTCCTCTTCGGAAAAGGCGCAGTGCTCAAAGACCGGCAGGGTCGAAAACACCGTGTCGGGCGTCCAGGGGTTTCCGTCTGTGAGTGCGGCGGCGGAGACGGCATATTGTCCGCCCGTGCCGCCGCCCTCGCCGTCGGCGAAGAAATCACCGACCGTCAGGGTGGGCAGCGGCTTGCGGAACAGCAGCCCGCCTGCAAGCAGCAAAACGAGACAGGCGGCAGCGGCAACTATATAGCGGACGGGTCGACGCGCGCGGGATCTTTCCCGCAATGCATCCGTCTCGGCAAGCAGCGCGTCGGAAAAATAGGCTGCGGCGCGGCTGACGGCGTGTTCATTCATGATAACAGCCCCTCTTTCTGCAGATGGGCGAAAAGCGCCTTGCGCGTGCGGTGCAAAAGGCTTTTCACCTGCGAAACGGTTGTGCCGTGCGCGGCGGCAATGCGGGTGAGCGGATCGCCGTAGTAGTACCGCATAACAAACGCCGTGCGGGCGGCGGGCTTTTGCGTGTGCAGAAACGTCTCGACAGCAGCGGCAAGCGCACGCAGCTCCGCCTCGTTTTGCGTGTTGTCGGCGGCGGGAATGTCGGCGGCAAGCTCGGACAGCGCCGTCACAAACGCGCTGCGCTTTTGCCGTCCGCGCGCCCGCAGACGGTCGATCGCTGCGCCGCGCGCCAGGCGGGAAAGATAGGTCGACAGCACCGACGGCGCCTGCGGCGGCATGGAATGCCATGCCTTGACATAGGTGTCGTTGACCGTTTCCTCGCTCTCAAAGCGGTCGGCAAGAATGTTGTGCGCGACGGTATAGAGGTATCGCGCATACTTCTCCTGCGTTCTCTCCACCGCCGCCGGGTCGCGCGCGTGATACAAAGCCACGATCGCCGCATCTTCCATATTCCCACCCCCACTGTATATACCGACAAAAAAGAAAAAAGGTTGCAGATTTTTTGTTTGTCAGAAAAAAACAGAGTTCTTTGTAACACACGCTTACGGAAAATGCAAATTATCATCGAAATTTATATGTCCAATGCCCGGCAATTCGTTGCTTCGAGAGTTTTTCAATGGATACCAGCCCTGCCAATATTCGATTTGCCGTAGCCGCCGACACCCCGCACAGCTCTCGCACATCGGCATTCATGACATACTCATGTGTTTGCAAAAACTGCGCGATCTTTTGCCAACGCAGGGTCTTTTTATCCGGTTTCCCATCGCTCATTGCATCGCTCGCGTGGATGGCATCCATGAGTGATGCTTTAATGGCAGAGAGCATAAATTCAATGAACGCGGTGGACTCTCCTGCGTCATTGCTGGCATTGATGGCATCATAGTAGTCCTGTTGACGGTCATGGATGATGGATTCAACCGGCAGCCACGCAAACACAGGATTCCATTTGGAAAGCAGCAATGTGTGCCAAAGGCGTCCGACACGGCCGTTGCCATCTGCAAAAGGATGAATCAGTTCCAATTCATAATGAAACACGCAGCTTCGGATCAGCATATGCAGGTCGCTGTGCTTCGTCCAGTCAAGCAGATCCGTAACCAGATCCGGTACATACTGCGGCAGTGTACCGAAATGCAGGATATGTCCCTCCTGATCTACAACACCGACAGGTCGCGTACGGAACATACCCGATTCTTCTACAAGTCCGCGCGTCATAACGCCGTGAGCCAGCAGAAGATCATCCGCAGAGTACGGGTCAAGCTCATCTAATCGCTCGTAAATTTCATAAGCGTTTTTGACCTCGGCGATATCTTTGGGCGGAGCCAAAACAGGCTTGCCATTCAGAACGGCCGTGACCTGTTCAAGACTCAGCGTGTTTTGCTCAATGGCAAGAGATCCGTGAATGGTGCGGATGCGGTTAGTGCGGCGCAGATTTGGATTGCCGGAAAGGTGATCGTGAGCAGAAAGCCGACCGGTCAGCTCGGAAATGTCTGCAACCGCATCAATTATTTTATTTGTGATGCGGAAAGGCGGCTGCTTGTTTTTCATGTGCACCTCGTAATTGTAATCTTTATTATGTATAGTATAGCATGCATCCATCATTTCATCAATCATTTTTTCAACATGGATGAGTGATGTCGCATGAAGCGCACCCATTTTCCAAACACAAATTCCGTTTTTCATGGGACGCAGTCCCGCTTCATTTGAAAAAGGCACTTGCTTTCGCAAGTGCCTTTTTCATGGCGTCCCGGAAGGGATTTGAACCCCCGACAC
>URNF01000167.1 GCA_900549155.1 uncultured Oscillospiraceae bacterium
TCCGCAACGGCATCCCGCCAATAAGACTCCTTCAGTTTTCCGACGCACAAAACGGTTACATGCTGCACGCTGTCCGCTCCTTCACAGAATGGTGATCGGCGACGCCGACACAGGCGGCGCGACCGCAAGGCGATAGTCTCTGTCCGCCGTGAAGCCGGCGGCGCAAAGCGCGGCGGTCGCCGTGTTTTTTGCCAGCGACGGCGTGTTGTTCTGTTCGCTCAGATGCGCCAGCGTGAACCGCGTGACACCCGCTGCCGCCAGTCGCGGCAATGCGGCGGCACACACCGCATTGGACAAATGCCCGCGGTCGGACAAAATGCGCTGCTGCAAAACAAACGGATAGGGTCCGTTTTGCAGCATGCCGACATCGTGGTTAGACTCAATATGTACAAGATCGCAGGTGGAAAGCAGCGCTTCCACCTGCGGCAAAAGACAGCCCATGTCGGTGGCAACGGCGATGCGCCGTTCATCCGGCATCTCAAAGCAAAAGCCCATGCTCTCGCGCGCATCGTGCGGCGTGTGAAACGGCTGCACCTGCATATCCCCGACCGCAAGCGGTGTGTCGGTCAGGGCGACCGTCTCCGTTCCTGCGGGAAGCACATTGCTCCCGACAAGTGCCGAAAGCGTTCCGGCGGACGCAAAAACCCGCCAATGAAACCGTTTGAGGAGCACCGAAAGCCCCACGATGTGGTCGCTGTGCTCATGGGTGATGAACACGCCGCCGACAGTCTCGGGGGCGATGTCCCGCTCACAAAGCGCCGCGCACAGCCGCTTTGCGGAAACACCGACATCCACAAGAACCCCGAAAGCGGGCGTTCCCACATAGGTCGCATTTCCCTTGCTGCCGGAAAACAGCGCACAATATCTCGCCATCTGTTGCTCCTAAACCTTACATAACCTTTTTGAGCGGCACATCCGGCGTGTCGATCTCGCGGATGTCCGCGCCGAGCGCCGTCAGCTTTTCAATGAGATTTTCATAGCCGCGCTGGATATACTGAATATTCTCCACCTCGGTCACGCCCTCTGCGGCAAGTCCGGCAATCACCATCGCCGCGCCCGCGCGCAGATCCAGCGCCTTCACCGTGGCGGCGGTCAGCTTGTCCACGCCCTGGAAAACGGCGATCTTGCCGTCGACCTGCACCTGTGCGCCCATGCGGCGCAGCTCCTCGCAGTACCAAAAGCGATTTTCCCAAACGCCCTCGTTGATGATGCTTGTCCCGTCCGCCAGCGACAAAAGCACGCCGAACTGCGGCTGCATATCGGTGGGAAAGCCGGGATGCGGCATGGTGGAAACGTTGCAGTGATGCACCCGTCCGTTTGCCGCCACATAGACAGCGTCGTCATATTCCTCGACCGTCGCGCCCATTTCCTCGAGCTTCGCGGTGATGGACTCCAAGTGTTTCGGAGTGACATTCTTCACCAGCACATCCCCGCCCGTCGCAAGCGCAGCCGCCATATAGGTGCCCGCTTCGATCTGATCGGGAATGATGCCGTAGGTCGTGCCGTAAAGATGCTCGACGCCGCGGATCTTGATCACGTCCGTGCCCGCGCCGCGGATATCCGCACCGAGGGAGTTTAGGAAGTTGGCAAGATCCACGATGTGCGGCTCCTTTGCCGCGTTTTCAATGACGGTCGTGCCGCGCGCCTTCACGGCGGCAAGCAAAATATTCATAGTCGCGCCGACAGAAACCTTGTCGAGATAGATCGAATTGCCCAAAAGGCGGTCGGCGGAGACCTCAATGACCGCCTGCTCTTTTTGCGCCACCTGCGCGCCGAGCGCAGAAAAGCCCTTCAGATGCAGGTCGATGGGGCGCACGCCGAAGTTGCAGCCGCCCGGCATCGGCACACGGGAGATGCCGAATCTGCCGAGGAGCGATCCGATAAAATAATAGGAAGCGCGCATATGCCGCGCGAGTTCTGTCGGGACGATATGAGAAGAAATGGTGCGCGGGTCGATCTCCACCGTCGAACGGTTGATGCGGCGAACCGAAGCACCCAGGGCTTCCAGAATTTCCAAGGACATGGCGACATCGCTGATGTTCGGGAGATTTTCAATGCGACAAATGCCTTCCGCCAAAACAACGGCAGGCAGGATCGCTACCGCCGCGTTTTTCGCGCCGCTGATCTCCACTTCACCGTGCAAACGGTGGCCGCCGACGATCCGAAATTTTTCCAACCCTGCTTCCCTCCTTTTCCTCTATAATCACAAACAGTAGTAGTATAACATAAAAGCGCGAAAAAGGCAAATGGAATTTTTCACGGAAAAAGTTTTATGGTTCCGACAGTGCCCGCACCGGCGGCAGCGCCGCCGCCATGCGTGCAGGATAGACGCCGAACAGTGCGCCGAGCAGCACGGCAAACAGCATCACGCCGCCCACCGTC
>URNF01000168.1 GCA_900549155.1 uncultured Oscillospiraceae bacterium
TATCGCTCTGGCTGGCTGCGGCATCGGCGCAGGTCTTGCTCTGATCGCTGGTATCGGCCCCGGCATCGGCGAAGGCAACGCCGTGGCAAAGGCGTGTGAGGCGATCGGCAGACAGCCGGAGAGCAAGGGTGCTGTCACCTCGACCATGCTCATGGGCTGCGCCATTGCGGAGACCACCGGTCTGTATGCACTGGTTATCGCCATTCTGCTCATTTTCGTTGCACCGGGACGGTTTGTCAACATTCTCTTGAACGCTCTGAAGTAAGGCGGGGGTATCATCATGCAATCACTGGATGTCATTTCCATCAATATTTGGCATATCGTGATCTCGCTGTGTAACCTGCTCATCATCTTTTTGCTGCTGAAGAAGTTTTTGTATGCGCCGGTGCGCAAGGTCGTCGCCGAGCGCCAAAAGGCGATCGACGATCAGTTTGCGGATGCGGCGCGCGAAAAGGCGGAGGCGGCGGAGAAAAACGCCGCGCTTTCGGAAAAGCTCGCCGGCGCCAAGGAACAGGCGGACGCCATTTTGAAGGACGCCGCCGCGACCGCCGACCGCAAGAGCGCCGACATTGTCGCCGCCGCAAAGGAGCAGGCGCAGCGCATTGTCGCCGACGCCGAGGCGGATGCCGCGCTGGCAAAGGAAAAGGCGCAGGCGGACATGAAGCGCGAGATCGTCGACGTGTCCGCGCTGATGGCGGGCGCTTTGCTGCAGCGTGAGGTCACCGTCGCCGACAAAGAGGCGTTGGCGGATGCCTTCATCGACAGCATCGGCAGCGACAGCAATGACTAACCGAGAGGAGCGAGGGTATGACGCACATCGGTCGTGAATATGCCGCAGCGCTGTTTTCCTGCGCCCGCGAAACGGGAGAGCGGTTTTCGGACGCGCTTTGCGCCGTGGAGACGCTTTTTGCGGACAACCCGCAGTATGTCGCGCTGCTTTCCTCTCCCGCCGTCGCGCTTTCCGAGCGGGAAGAGCTGATCAAAAAGGCGTTTTCGGACGCCGTGCCGCCGACGGTGCTGCACTTTTTGCAGGTGCTGTGCGCCCACGGACATATGGCTGCTTTTTCCGACTGCGTGAAGGAATACGGCGCGCTGGAGCAGGCTGCCGAGCGGGAGCTGACGGCAAAAATCGTCAGCGCCGCGCCGCTCACCGAGGCGCAAAAGGAGCGGCTGTGCCGCCGCCTTTCGGAAAAGAGCGGGCGCACGGTGACGCCGGAATATGCAGTCGATCCGTCGCTTGTCGGCGGCGTGATCGTGTATATGGACGGCAAGATCATGGACGGTTCGCTTGCGCACCGTCTCCAAAACATGAAAGAAGCAATCGAAACCGTATAACAGAGGGTAGGTGTGTCTATGAAACAACAGCCGGAGGAGATCGGCCGCATCATAAAAGAGCAGATCTTACATTATGAGGATCGCATCGAAATGGTGGAGACCGGCACCGTTATCCTGGTCGGTGACGGTATTGCCCGTGTTTACGGGCTGCGCGGCTGCATGGCGGGCGAGCTGCTGGAATTTGACGGCGGCAGCTTCGGCATGGCGCAAAATCTGGAGGAGGAGACGGTGTCCGTCGCCATCCTTTCGGAAAAGGGCGATATTCGCGAGGGCACGGCGGTGCACCGCACGGGACGCGTCGTGAGCGTGCCGGTCGGCGAGGCGCTGCTGGGGCGCGTGGTGAACGCGCTCGGCGAGCCGATCGACGGGAAAGGTCCGATCGCATCGACCGAAACCATGCCGATTGAGACGCCCGCGCCCGGCATCATCGAGCGCAAGAGCGTTTCCGTGCCGCTGCAGACGGGCATCAAGGCAATCGACAGCATGATCCCGATCGGTCGCGGTCAGCGCGAGCTGATCATCGGCGACCGCCAGACCGGTAAGTCCGAGATCGCGGTCGATACCATCATCAATCAGAAAAACAGCGATGTGCTGTGCATCTATGTGGCGATCGGACAAAAGGCATCCTCGGTGGTGCAGCTGGCGGGGGAACTGTCCCGCGCCGGTGCGATGGCATACACCATCATCGTGTCCGCCGCCGCGTCGGACAGTGCGCCGCTGCAATATATCGCCCCGTATGCGGGCTGTGCCATGGCGGAATATTTCCGCAAGCAGGGCAAGGACGTGCTCATCGTCTATGACGATCTTTCAAAGCACGCGGTGGCATACCGTGCACTTTCCCTGCTCATCCGCCGTCCGCCCGGACGTGAAGCATATCCCGGCGACGTGTTCTATCTCCATTCCCGCCTGTTGGAACGGGCGGCGTGCGTCGCGCCGGAATACGGCGGCGGCTCCATCACCGCTCTGCCCATCATCGAAACGCAGGCGGGCGACGTGTCGGCCTATATCCCGACGAACGTCATTTCCATCACCGACGG
>URNF01000169.1 GCA_900549155.1 uncultured Oscillospiraceae bacterium
CGGAAACATGGAACACGGCGGGGAGCAGCTCGCCCGCGATCTTGTACATGTTCGGGATCATCAGCAGAAGCCCCTGCGATGCCGTGTAGGTCGTGGTCAGCGCACCGGCAGCCAGCGAGCCGTGCACCGTACCGGAAGCACCTGCCTCGGACTGCATCTCCGCGACCTTGACCGTCGTACCGAAGATGTTTTTCTGACCTGCTGCGGACCACTGATCCACATAGTCAGCCATGGGGCTGGACGGGGTGATCGGATAGATACCCGCGACCTCGGTATATGCATACGACACATATGCCGCGGCATTGTTACCGTCCATGGTTTTGAACTTTCTTGCCATTGATAAATTCCTCCTTCAAAGGATAAAATAGCGAACCCCTACTTCATGCCGAAAGGCGCGAAGTATCAATATATAGAATAGCACATCTTTTCCTTTATGTAAAGGGAAAACGCCGCATTTTTCCGCTTTTTTGCACAGGTTTTTTCTGTCAAGGACGGCATCTTTCGGGAAAACCGCCGCTTCTGCCCCGAAAGCCACCGTCACCCGTTCTCAGAAAACGCGCATTGTCCGCTTTCTCCCGTTTTCTCCTGTTTTCGCCTGTTTTCTCTGTGTTTCACCGATTGACAAGCGGGGAAAAAATCGGTATCATTATATAATCGGTGCTATTATAATATAAATCTCAACACCGAGCTTTGAAAGGGGAAATCATTTCTCATGGACCCTGCTCCTACAGGATCGCTGATGCTGGCAGCCGCGGCGCAGAGCGCGGAAGTTGCCGGCGGTAAACTCTTTTGGCAGATCGTTTTGCTGTTTCTGCTCATTCTCTGCAACGCCTTTTTTGCCGCGTCGGAGATCGCGATCATCTCGCTCAACGACGCCAAAATCCGCAAGATGGCGGAGGACGGACACAAAAAGGCGAAAATGGTGATGGGACTGACAAAGGACTCGTCGAAATTTCTTGCCACCATTCAGGTCGGCGTTACGCTGGCGGGCTTTCTGACGTCCGCCGCTGCGGCGCAGTCGCTGTCCGAACCGCTTGCCGCCTGGTTCTTGCGGCAGGTGCCGTCCATGCAGGCGCACGCCGGCACGGTGCAGACGGTCAGCGTGGTGCTCATCACCCTGCTCATGTCCTATTTCTCGCTGGTTTTGGGCGAGCTGGTGCCCAAGCGTATCGCCATGCAAAAGGCGGAAAAGGTCTCCTTTGCCTTCATCGGAGCTTTGCGCACGATCTCGGTTTTGCTGCGCCCGTTCGTGAAGATCCTTTCGTTGTCCACGAATGTGCTGGTGCGGCTGTGCGGACTGGATCCGCATGCGGACGAGGAAAATGTCACCGAGGAAGAGATCCGCATGATGGTGGATGTCGGTGAGGAAAAGGGCGTCATCGAAGAAGTCCAAAAGGACATGATCAACAACATTTTCGAGTTTGACGACATCACGGCGGGCGAGATCATGACACCGCGCACCGATGTGGAAGCGGTGGACATCGAGGACGATGTGTCCGAGGTGCTGAAAATCGGGCTTTCCGAGGGCTTCTCCCGCCTGCCTGTGTATGAAGAGGATATCGATCACATCGTGGGCATCCTGCACATCAAGGATCTTTTGCCGTTTGTGGGGCAGCCGCTGCCGCAGGACATGACGCTGCGCCGCCTCATCCGCGAGACCTATTTTGTGCCGGAAACCAAGCACTGCGGCGAGCTTTTCTCCGAAATGACCGCAAAGCATCTGCAGATGGCGGTGGTGGTGGACGAATACGGCGGCGTTGCCGGTATCGTCACCATGGAGGATCTTCTGGAGTCCATCGTCGGCAACATGCAGGACGAGTTTGACGACGAGGAAGAGGAGATCACACAGCTCAACGAAAACGCCTTTGAAGTGGACGGCTCCACCTCGATGGAAGAATTGGGTGATCGCATCGGCAAGCCGCTGCCCGAGGGGGACTATGAGACGGTTGCCGGGTATCTGATGCAGGAGCTCGGGCGCATTCCCGCCCCCGACGAGCATCCGCAGGTGCAGTATGAGAACGTGCTGTTCACGGTGCAGAAAATGGACGATCGCCGCATCGACGAGGTGCACATCGAGCTTTTGCCGCAGGAATCCGAGGACGAGAAAGCCGAGGATGCCCCTAAAGCGGTAAAAAGCTGAAAAAACTGTTGACAAACCACATAGGCGTGGTGTATAATACAATCCGTTCCCGCGCGCGGGGACGGATAACACGGCTGTATAGCTCAGTTGGCTAGAGCATGCGGTTCATACCCGCAGTGTCATTGGTTCAAATCCAATTACAGCCACCATAAGGCGGCCCGATGGTCAAGCGGTTAAGACACCGCCCTTTCACG
>URNF01000170.1 GCA_900549155.1 uncultured Oscillospiraceae bacterium
CTGCTCGGCCGTATGCCGTCCGCCGTCGGCTATCAGCCGACGCTTGCCGAGGAAATGGGCGCTCTGCAGGAGCGCATCACCTCGACGAAAAGCGGCTCTGTCACCTCGGTGCAGGCAGTGTATGTCCCTGCGGACGATCTGACCGATCCCGCTCCCGCCACCACCTTTACGCACCTCGACGCCACAACGGTTTTAAGCCGCAAGATCGCCGAACAGGGCATCTATCCGGCGGTCGATCCGCTCTCGTCAACTTCCAGAATTCTGGAAGCGGACGTGGTCGGACAGGAACACTATGAAGTGGCGCGCCGCGTGCAGGAGATCTTGCAGAAATACAATGAATTGCAGGATATCATCGCCATCCTCGGCATGGACGAGCTGAGCGAGGAGGATCGGCAGATCGTTGCGCGCGCAAGAAAGATCCAGCGCTTTTTAGCACAGCCGACCCATGTTGCCGAGAAGTTCACAGGCATACCGGGCATTTATGTGCCGCTTTGCGAAACGGTGCGCGGGTTTCGAATGATCCTTGACGGCGAGATGGACGCATATCCCGAGGCGGCATTTTATAACGTCGGCACGATCGACGACGTCAAGCGCCGTGCCGACGAACTGAAAAAGGATGAGCGCCTATGAACAGCTTCAATGTGCACATTTTGGCTGCCTCGCACACCTTTTACGAGGGTGCGTGCACGTCGCTCGTCGTGCCGACGCCGCATGGGCAATACGGCATCCTGGCGGGACACTGCAACACGATCAGCGCAATCATCCCCGGCAAAATGGAATACCGCATCCCCGGTCAGGAAAAGAAGATCGCCGCCGTGTCCTCGGGATTGGTGAAGATCGAAAACGGCGAGGTGCTGGTGCTGGTGGACAGTGCCGAGCGCCCCGAGGACATCGACGCGCTGAAAGCCAAAAAGGCGGCGGATGCCGCCAAGGAAGCGATGCTGCAAAAGCAGAGCATCCGCGAATATCACACTGCGCAGATGACACTGGCGCGCGCCGTCGCCCGCCTGCGGGTCAAAAACAGCAGCGAGCAATGAAGGCATATGAACTCTCAAAAAAGCAAACTGTACCTCTGCAGGCATATCCTGCAGAGGTACGGTTTTTTCATGCATCCACCGCGAGCACCGTTGTCAGCATCTTTTTCTGTTCGGTTGTCGGCAGCTTCAGCTTTCCGTTTTCCGTCAAATGCTTCAGCACATACAGAATAAACCAGGGATCGGAAAAGAAAATGTGCTGCAAGCCATAGAGACGGGCTTTGTGCAGGTGGGGCGGCGTTTTTTTGAGGATGGCGGCAGCAAAGCCGTCTCTGAGCCTGCAAAGCGCATCCCAATGCTTTTCCTTGACCCTGCTGCCGACAGCGAGAAGCTCTGACCGTATTGCCGCGTTTTCGAGAATGACGACCTGCGGGACGACCTTTGTGTCGCCGTTTTCGTTCAGCACGGAAACAAATCCCCGCTCGGCAAGCCGCGCATAGGCGGCGTCGGACAGCTCTTTTCCGTCAAGCCAGCGTTTGAGCAGCATCAGCTCCTGCGTGAGCGGCAAAAGATACTGCTCGCCTATGCGCTTTTCGGACCATTCGCTGTCGCATTGCCACAATGTCAGATTTTCATAGCCGTTCCGACAGCAGCCGCAGAACCTGCCCATGCTCTCGTCATAGCGGGGTTTCGGCGCATCGGCGCGCAGCACGTCGGCGGAGCAAATGTTGTGCCCGCCGTCGGGACGCAACGTCGCTGCCGCTTCAAAGGAGACGGTTTCCCTGTACAGCTGCATGCCGCTTTCGGTGATCACATACGGGATGAGCGACCAAAGCAAAAAGTTTTCGTCCCGCGGCGGATCGTCCGTCATGGTGACCCTGCCGTATTTCCCGCCCGCAATGCGGGTGTCCCGCAAAAGCCCGCTGTCGGACAAGGCATCAAACAGCTCGTCCGCAACCATGACGGTTGCCTTTTCGTACATGTCATCGTGCAGTCTGATGATCTCCGCATCCGCCTCGTCGATGAGGATGTTGGAAATGAACCTGTCTCCCTTTTTCAAAAGGAAGCCGTATTCCAAAAGAAATGCCGCTTCGCTTTCCACATACACGGGCGACACACCCAGCTCGTCCGCAATTTCATTTTGCGACTTATAGGTATTGCGCACGGCATAGACGATGTTCTGCGACAGAGCGCTGCGAAAAAAGCCGGCATTGCTCCCCTTTGTTCCGACAGAGCCGTTGCTGCAGATCCTTGTGAGTCTGATGGGATTGAACT
>URNF01000171.1 GCA_900549155.1 uncultured Oscillospiraceae bacterium
GACGTGCTGGTCGGCATCAACCTGCTGCGCGAGGGGCTGGACATTCCCGAGGTGTCGCTTGTCGCCATTCTCGATGCAGACAAAGAAGGCTTTCTCCGTTCGGAGACATCGCTTGTGCAGACCGTCGGACGCGCCGCGCGCAACGCGGGCGGACAGGTCATCATGTATGCCGATGCGGTCACGCCGTCCATGGAAAACGCCATCCGCGAAACCAACCGCCGCCGCGAGATACAGATGCAGTATAACAAGGAGCACGGCATCACGCCGCGCACCATCGTGAAAGAGGTACGCGAGCTTATCGACATCCGCACGCACAAGGATGTGCCGAAGGATCTCAAGAAGCTCAGCCGCGCCGAGCGGATGCAGATGATCGAAAGTCTCAAGAAAGAAATGAAAAACGCCGCAAAGCTGTTGGAATTCGAACACGCCGCCTATCTGCGCGATCGCATTGCCGAACTGGAAAACGGCAAATAAGGAGGAAACCATGGCAGATTCCGAAATCCGTGTCAAAGGGGCACGGGAACACAATTTGAAGAATGTCAGCCTGCGCATCCCGCGCGACAAGCTGATCGTTTTCACGGGGCTTTCCGGCAGCGGCAAGTCCTCGCTGGCATTTGATACGCTGTATGCCGAGGGGCAGAGACGGTATATGGAAAGTCTTTCATCCTATGCCCGCCAGTTTCTCGGCATGATGGAAAAGCCGGATGTGGACAGCATCGACGGACTGTCTCCCGCCATTTCCATCGACCAGAAGACCACCTCAAAAAATCCGCGCTCTACGGTGGGAACGGTGACGGAGATCTATGACTATCTTCGTCTTTTGTATGCCCGCATCGGTCTGCCGCACTGTCCTGTTTGCGGCAACCCCATCCGTCAGCAGACGCTTGACGAGATCGTGGACAGCATCCTGACGCTGCCGGAGGGCACGCGCATCCAGCTGCTCGCACCTATCGTGCGCGGCAGAAAGGGCGAATATGTCAAGGAATTTGAGAACGCCCGCCGTGCGGGCTTTGTGCGCGCCCGCGTGGATGGGGAACAGGTGGATCTTGCCGACGAGATCAAACTGGACAAGCAGAAAAAGCACACGATCGAGATCGTGGTCGACCGTTTGGTGGTGAAGCCGGATGTGCGCGGACGGCTGTCCGACTCCGTGGAAACGGCGGTGGGACTTGCCGACGGACTGCTGACGGTGGACGTGGTCGGTGGCGAGGAACTGAAATTTTCGCAGAACTATGCCTGCCCCGAGCACGGCGTGAGCATCGAGGAATTGACACCGCGTATGTTCTCGTTCAACAATCCGTTCGGCGCCTGCCCGACCTGTACGGGTCTCGGCATGCAGTATGCCATCGACCCCGATCTTGTGCTGCCCGACCGCTCGCTTTCGATCAACGAGGGCGCGATCCGCGCCACCGGCTGGTCGGTTAAGGACGGCACCATCGCGCGGATGTATTTCATAGGCCTTGCGGCACACTATGGCTTTTCGCTGGACACGCCGATCAAGGATCTGCCGAAAAAGATCGTCGACATCATCCTCTACGGCAACGGCAAGGAGCGTTTCAAGGTGACGCGCATCGGCGAATACGGCCACGGGGAATACAGTGCCACCTTTGAGGGCGTCATTCCGAATTTGCAGCGGCGGTATGAACAGACCACCAGCGACTGGGCAAAGCGGGAGCTTGAGGTCTATATGCGGGAAATTCCGTGTCCCACCTGCGGCGGCAAACGGCTGAAGCCGGAGAGTCTGTCGGTGACGGTGGGGGATAAAAATATTGTTGAGCTGACGCAGCTTTCGGTGACCGACGCGCTGGCGTTTCTCGACACGCTTAAACTGTCCGAGCGGGACAAGCTCATTGCGGGACGGGTGCTCAAGGAAGTGCGCGAGCGTCTCGGATTCTTGAACAGCGTGGGACTGAACTATCTCACGCTGTCCCGCCGTTCGGGGACGCTGTCGGGCGGCGAAAGCCAGCGCATCCGTCTGGCAACGCAGATCGGCTCTTATCTTATGGGTGTTTTGTATATCCTCGACGAGCCGAGCATCGGTCTGCACCAGCGGGACAACGACAAGCTGCTAGCGACGCTGAAGCACCTGCGTGATCTCGGCAACACGCTTATCGTCGTCGAGCATGACGAGGACACCATGCGCGCGGCAGACTGGATCGTGGATGTCGGCCCCGGCGCGGGCGTGCACGGCGGCGAGATCGTCT
>URNF01000172.1 GCA_900549155.1 uncultured Oscillospiraceae bacterium
CATCGGCAAGCGCTATCGCCGCGAGGACGAGATCGGCACGCCGTTCTGCATCACCGTGGACTTCGAAACGGTCGGCGACCCCGAAAAGGGCATCCCCGCCGACAACTGCGTTACCGTGCGTGAGCGCGACTCCATGGAGCAGGTGCGCCTGCCCATCTCGGAGCTGAAAGCCTATCTCACCGAAAAGCTCGCGTTCTGAACATAATGACATAAAAAAATCGGCTTCGGAAAGATCCGAAGCCGATTTTTCATGCCTTATTCGATTTCCAGACGCCGCGACTGCGGAATCTCTTCGGTCTTTTTCGGCATGGTCAGGTGCAGCACACCGTTGTCATACTTCGCCGTGATCTCGTCCGCCTTGACGCCGCCGAGATCAAACTGCCTGCTGTAGGAGCCATAGGAGCGCTCGCAGCGGACATATTTGCCTTTCTTGTCCTTTTCCTCATGCTCGGAATGACGCTCGGCGCTGACGGTCAGCACGTCGCCGTTGACATCGAGGTGGATGTCCTTCTTGTCGAAGCCGGGCAGATCCGCTTCCAGCTCATAATGATCGCCCTCATCCTTGATGTCGGTCTTGAATTCCGCCAGGCTGTCGTTGCCGAAGAAGCCGAACGGATTGCCGAAAAAGCTGCGCTCCAGCTCGTCCATTTCGTGGAACGGGTTATAGAGTCCTGTGTTCTTATGCGCATACGGTCTGAGTTCAAACATACAAATCCCTCCGTAATGAAACCATATTCTTGTAAACCCGTCGCCCCTCACGGGGGCTCCTTTTGTTTACGCCTATAGTATAAGACCAAAGGCTTGCCTTTGCAATGGTCTTATGGTATAATATAGACGATTTCAGCTGTGCTGTCAGCACAAAAGGAGAGGGACATGAACAAGAACCTGCTTTTGAAAACGTTTTTGCAGAACAATTCGCTCAACGTGCTGGTCGAGGCGGTGGGGGCTGCGTTCGACTGCCCCGTTTTGGTGACCGACAACGCCTTTCACATCGTTTCCGCCGCGACTGCGGCGGACTATACCGACGCAGAATATCGCCGTGCGCTGGCGCACAGTGAGCTGCCGCTGGCAGTTTGCACCGCCATCACGGCGGGCGGGGCGGTCGGCGAGCTGCCTGCCGCCGACAGTTCCCGCCGCGTGCTGTATGCCGCGCTGCAAAGCGGCGGGGTGGCGATGGGGTATATCCTGTATCTGCCGCAGGCAGACAGCGTCCCTGCTGCGGACGATCGGCTGTTTGCCGAGGAACTGATCGCCAAGCAGTTTTTCGCCGAGCGGCGGGCAGGCAGCGGCATTGCCGACACGGCGCAGGAGATCCTCACCGAGCTGCTGTGCGGCAAATTTGCGGACGAGACCATTTTTGATCTCAAGGTCGCGGGCACCTATCTCGCCCATTTTCATCCCGAGCGCTTTGTGCTGCTTGCTTTTTCCGAGGTCCCGACGGCGGACACGCTGTCCCGCCTGTGCACCGGGCTGGCGCACACGCTGCCCGCCTCGCACCCGTTTGCCTTTGAGGGGGCACTTGTCGCCTTTCTGCACGCCGACCACGATCTGTCGCTGCTCAAAAACCTGCTTTCGCAGTATCCGCTGCGGGCGGTGGTGTCGCCGCCGCTGTCCCGCCTGTTTTTCCTGCGGCAGGCATACAGGGATGCCGCCGACACCCTTGCCTATCTCACGGAGAAAAAGGGCGGCACCTTTTTGGCATACAGCGAGCACTATGCACTTCTGACGCAGCTGCGGCGGGTGGAAGCGCCGCTTTTTCACATCGACCCGTCGGTGCGGCGGCTGTATGACTATGACACCGCCAACAAGGGTGCGCTGTGTCTGACGCTGTATACCTATCTCATCTGCCGTCACTCGCTCGCCGCGACCGGTGCGCGGCTGTTCACCCACCGCAACACCGTGCAATACCGCATCGAAAAGATCCGCGACGATTTCGGCATCGACCCCGACGATCCCGACCGCTGCACCGCACTGCTTTTCTCCCTGTCACTGGCGCTGCTGCTGCAAGGGCACGACACACTGTTCATAGAAAAATAAAGGAAAACGCCGACGCGAAATTTCGCGTCGGCGTTTTCAAAAAGAGAGAGATTAGCTGAGTACAG
>URNF01000173.1 GCA_900549155.1 uncultured Oscillospiraceae bacterium
GGGCGGCAAGGTGACCGCCGATGTGCATTTTCAGAGACGCAGACTGTTTTTGTCCCGCGAGGACAGGGCGTCCGCGCTCGGAAAAGAGGAAGCGCTGGCAAAGGGCGAGCCGTATTTTCTTGCCGCCTATGATGTGACCGTCGCAGGGGACGGCTATCTTGCGGACTTTCACCGCATTGCCCGCGACGCGGCGGCAAAGGGGACGAAGTGGTATGCCTTTGTCGTGAACGACGCGCCGACGTCGTGGTTCAACAACGCGCCCTATCTCGACATCATGGACAGAGAAACGGTCGCGACCTTCATCCGCATCACGCACGAGCGGTATAAGGAGACGGTGGGCGATCTGTTTGACACGACCGTTCCCGCCATCTTCTCGGACGAGCCGAATGTGCAGGAGAGCGAGAGCCATTCCATCCCCGATCCGCAGTTTGTCGGCGACATTGTCATCGGCTGGTCGCGGTATTTTGAGGAAGCGTATGAAAAGGCATACGGCGAGTCGCTGCTCGACCGTCTGCCGGAGCTTTTCTGGCTGAAGCGCGACAGCAGCGATCGGTTGACGAAATATCGCTTTTTCGACCTGCGCGCGGCGCTTTTCTCCGAAAACTATTGCGGGCAGATTGCCGCATGGTGCGAGAAAAACGGCATTTCGTCCACGGGGCATCTCCTCAACGAGCGTAACCTGGCGGGGCAGACCATGTCCTGCGGCGAGGTGATGCGCTCCTATGGCAGATTTACCATCCCCGGCATCGACATGCTGTGCAACAACCGCGAATTCACCACCGCCAAGCAGACGCAGTCGGCGGTGCATCAATACGGCAAGGAAGCGATGATGTCCGAGCTTTACGGCGTCACCAACTGGGATTTCGACTTCCGCGGTCACAAATTCCAGGGCGATTGGCAGGCGGCGCTCGGCGTGACCGTGCGCGTGCCGCATCTTTCTTGGGTGTCGATGGCGGGCGAAGCAAAGCGCGACTATCCCGCGTCCATCCACTATCAGTCGCCGTGGTATAAGGAATATCCGCTCATCGAAAATCATTTTGCGCGGCTCAACACCGCGCTCACCCGCGGCACGCCGCTTGTCAGCATCGGTGTCATCCATCCGGTCGAGAGCTTTTGGATCACCACCGGTCCGACCGCGCAGTGCGGTGTGCAGCGGCAGACGCTGGAAGAAAATTTCGCCACCGTGACCGATTGGCTGCTGGGGTCGCAGCTGGATTTCGATTTCATCTGCGAGTCGCAGCTGCCGTCGCTTGCCGACGAAAAGGACGCAAAAAAGGTCGGGCGGATGCATTATGACGCCATTGTCGTACCGGCGGCGCTCACCCTGCGCGGCACAACGGTCGCGTTCCTTAAAAAATTCAGAGAAAACGGCGGCAGCGTCATTTTCATGGGTGCCTGCCCGCAGTTTGTGGACGCAAGGCCGTCGGACGGCTGTCGGGCGCTGTTTGCGGCGTCGACCGTCATTTCGTTTGACAAGGCGGCGCTGACGGCGGCACTTGCCCCCGTGCGCACCGTCGGCATCACGGATAACGGCGGACACGCGGTCGGGACGCACCTGTATGCCTATCGGCAGGACACCGACGGGCGCTGGCTTTTCATTGCGCGCAAGGATCTTCCCGGCGCGGGCGAGCGGTCGCCGCAAAACGACGTGCTGTCGCCCGACACGCTGCACATCCGCATAAAGGGTGCGTTCACGCCGCTTTTGTATGATACCGTGAGCGGCGACATCTCCCCGCTGCCGTTTCGGATCGAAAACGGCGACACGCTCATCACGCGCGTCGTCGGGGCGTATGACAGCACGCTCATAAAGCTGCTGCCGCCGACTGTCGACAGCCTGCAGGAGACGAAAACGACCGTGCATGTCCTCGAAAAGACCGAACGCCTGCCCGCCGTGCCGTTCACGCTCGGCGAGCCGAACGTGCTGCTGCTGGACACGGCGGCATATGCACTGGATGACGGCGCGCTGCAGCCGGAAGAGGAGATGCTGCGGCTGGATGCCCGCCTGCGGCGGGA